>CAXTNG010000019.1:0-621 GCA_964245475.1 uncultured Sphingomonas sp.
GCGCCAGCTCGTCGCGCGAAAAAACCTTGCCGGTGGGGTTGTGCGGCGTGTTGAGGAGGACGAGGCGGGTGCGCGGCCCGAAGGCGGCGGCCAGCTCGGCGGGGTCGAACGCCCAATCCGGCGCGCGCAGGGTGACCGGATCGACCGGGTGCAGGCCGGGCGCGGCGCCGGCCGCGACGGCGTGGGCGAGCGCGCGGAGCGCCGGCTCGACCTCGTCCCAGCGCTCGATGGCGGCGAGCAGATTGGGCGCGATATGCTCCGCCGGGGCCGCATACGACAGGTCGCTGGAGACGACGAGCAATCCGCCATCGAGGCTGCCGTTGTCCCGGGTTCCGAGTTTCATTCGCTTTCCTCTCGACCTAGCTTGCGACGGCGGCGTGCGACGTCCTCGTGCAATGCGCTCGTCCAATGATAGAAGCCGTCGCCGGCGCGAGCGCCGGTCTGCCCTCTGGCCGCCATGCCGGACATCAGCGCGAGACCTTCGTCTCCTCGGGCCAGCGTCGGAAAGAGATGCGCCGCCACCGCGGCGAAGATGTGGATGCCGCCAAGATCGGCGGACTCGAACGGCCCGGTGACGCTCCAGCGGGGACCGAGCGACGACCGCAAGACGACATCGCCGAC
>CAXTNG010000019.1:631-22556 GCA_964245475.1 uncultured Sphingomonas sp.
CCTCCCGCATGACCGCCATCTGCAGCCGGTTGCCGACGAAGCCAGGCACCGCGCGTTGCAGCACGACCGGTTGGAGCGCCGCGTGCTGCAGGAGCTGCCGGACGCGATCGGTCGACGCGGCCGCGGTGCGCGCGCCCGGCACGATCTCGACCAGCGGCAACAGGTACGGCGGGTTCCAGAAGTGGGCGACCAGGAACCTCGATGCGGCAGCGTCGTCGAGCGGCTCCGCCAGCGTGTCCGGCGGGATCGCGCTGGTGTTGCTCGCAATGATGACGTCCTCGCCCGTCATCCAGAAAAGATCCAACAACAGCTCCTGCTTCAGCTCGACGTCTTCGGGCGCCGCCTCGATAATCAGTCCGTGCCCGGCAACCGCGTCACGATCAGCGCTCGTCGAGATACGCTCGCTTCGTGCTGCCACACCTTCCGCCGCGATATGGGCGAGACGGCCGGCCAGGCCGTCGAGGACGGCTTGGTCGGGCTCGATCAGCATGATCGGATGACCCGCCGCCGCGAGCGCGACGGCAATGCCGAGCCCCATGGTTCCCGCGCCCAGGATGGCGACAGGCAGCGCGGCATAGTCCTTGCTCCGGGTCACAGGCGTGGTCCGGTCCGGAGAAGAAGCGCGCGACAGGCCTCGATCATACCTGCGTCAGGCCCCCGTCCACGCACAGTTCGACGCCGGTGATAAAGGCGGCGTCGTCGGACGCGAGGAACGTGACGGCGGCGGCCACGTCGGCCGGATCGCCGATCCTGCCGACCGGGATCGCGTTGACCATGCCGGCGATCGCTTGCTTGAAGGCCGGGTTCTTCTCCTCGGCCGATCTGTGGAGCGGGGTGTCGATCGGCCCCGGGCTGACCGCATTGACCCGGATGTGCCGCCCCTTCAGCTCGTTAGCCCAGGTGCGGGCGAAGGATCGCACGGCGGCCTTCGCAGCGCCGTAAGCCGTCGCGCCGGGCATCCCTTTCACATTTGCGATCGACGTCGTCAGCACGATCGCGCCGCCGTCGCTGAGCAGGGCGAGCGACTTCTGGACCGTGAACAGGACGCTTTTCACATTCAGGTCGAAATAGCTTTGGTACAATTCCTCGTCGAACTGGGCCAGCGGACGGGGGCCGCTGCCGCCGCTGCCGCCCGCATTTGCGAATACGACATCGAGGCGTCCATGCTTTTTGCGGATCAGGTCCATGAGCCGGTCGAGGTCGGCAAGCTTACTGACGTCGGCCGCAACGCCGAGCACGTCGCCGCCGAGCTCCGCCAATGCCGCGTCGATCTGCTCTTGCCGCCGTCCGGCGATGACCACCTTGGCGCCTTCTGAAAGAAACCGTTTTCCAGTAGCTAGCCCGATTCCGCTGCTGCCGCCGGTGATCAGGGCGATTTTTCCTTCGAGCTTTCCGGGCATGACGTTTCCTTGCTGACAGTATCGACTAAGGTGAATCGGACTGCCGCGGTTCAGGCCGCGACAGGTTCTGGGATGAAGCCGGAGCCGACCGCCTGCTCGTGAAAGACATCGCTGACCCAGTCGGCGATGAAGTCGGCGGCGGGCCTGATATTGTCCGAGCTGGCATGTTCGACGCCGCCCTCTTCGGGGGTGAAGATGTGGAGTTCGCGGCACAGACTGTTCACGGCCTGCTCGTAGCTTCGATGCGCATCCGACAACGGGATCTGGCGGTCGTTCTCGCCATGCGTGACGAGATAGGGGACCGCGATCTTCTCGACGACGCCGTCCAGCGTCATGTTCGGCGCCCAGGCCATGAAGCTTTCCATGTCAGGCTGGCCGAACACCCAGCGCACATGCTCCCAATAGTGCGGAACGGGGTTCTCGCCCTCGCGGGCCAGGCGTTTCTTCTGGAGCTCGCCCCAATGATGATTTGCGCCCCAAGAAACGCAGAGCTTCAGCCGCGGTTCGAACGCCGCCGCCCGCGGCGCGAAATAGCCGCCGAGCGACCAGCCCATGATGCCGATGCGGTCGGGATCGACATCGGCTCTCCCTTGCAGATAGTCGACCGCAGGCGAAGCCCAGGCCTCGCTGTCGTGCCGCCCCGCCAACCCGCGCAGTCGCAGCGCCTCGCCGACGCCCGGATGATCGATCGCGAGCATCGAGACGCCACGCTCGGCCAGGCGATCGCCGATGCCCGACCAGTAGATCATCTCCTTGACGCTATCGAGGCCGTTGGTGTGGATCACGCACGGCGCAGGCTTGCCGTCCCGCCCCTCGGCGCGCACGAACAGCCCCGGATAGCTCGTGCCCTCATAAGGGATTTCGACGAACTCCACGCCGAGCCCGCCGCAGCGCGCGGATTCGCGCATCGCGTCCAGCATCTTGGCATAGGTCTCGTCGCGCCGCGCGGCGCCGGAGCGCTGCATCCGCTCGGCGATCATGTAGTAGACGCAGGCGCGATGATATTTGTCGCTGGCGGTATGGCCGTGACCGGCGGCCGCACTCGTCCGCGCCTGCCCGACTAGCCGGTCCGCGAGCGCGGACCAGCTGTCGAGGAACGCCGCTGTCCCCTCGTCCGCTCCCAGCTTAGCCGCCTCCAGCACCGGCGCGTTCGCGGCCGTAATATCGCCGATGGTGCCGCCGATGCCGAGCGCGATGTTGACGCTCAGATTCCACACGTAATTGCCGGGGAAAGGTTCGTACATCTCAGTCCTCGAGGATGGCGACGGCGCGGCACCAGCCGGCCGACGCGGCGTGGATCTTCACCGGGAAACAGGCGATGGAGAAGCCGGTCGGGGGCAACCCCTCCAGATTGTGCAGCTTCTCGATATGGCAGTAGCCGATCTCGCGGCCGGCCTTGTGGCCTTCCCAGATCAGGCTGGCGTCGTGGGTTTCGGCGAAACGCTTCGCGGTGTACGTGAACGGTGCGTCCCATGACCAGCCGTCGGTGCCGGTCACGCGCACGCCCTGCCGGAGGAGGAACAGCGTCGCCTCGCGTCCCATGCCGCACCCGGAAGAAACATAGTCGTCCTCGCCATAGCGGGTGCCCGCGCGGGTATTGACGACCACGATCTCGAACGGCGAGAGCCGGTGACCGATCCGTTCGAGCTCGGCCTCGACGTCGGCGGCGGTGACGACATAGCCGTCCGCGAAGCCGCGAAAATCGAGCTTGACGCCGGGGCGGTAGCACCAGTCGAGCGGTACCTCGTCGATGGTGATCGCGCGCTCTCCACCATTCATCGTCGATGCGAAATGATAGGGCGCGTCGAGATGGGTGCCGTTGTGCGTCGACAGTCGGATGCGCTCGATCGCCCATCCCTCCCCGTCGGGCAGGTCGTCAGGCGTCATCCCTGGAAAGAAGGCGACCATGCTGGGTGCCGACTGGCGATGGTCGACATACTCGATCGCGGGCGTCTCCCCCGGCGGGTCCGAGGCAATGCCGGCCATCAGCGGCACCGAAAGGTCGACGATCCGCATCAGTAGGACTCCATCAGCGCCATCGTCGCGGAACCGAGAAGCCTGCCTGGGCGGTCGTCTGCGGGCTTGGTGCCGGCCCACTCCTGCAACTCCCACTCGGCGAGCTGGTCGGAGGTGTCGACGACAAACTTGGTGCGGTCGAAACGACGGCGCATGAACTCATCGAGCAGCGATTCCAGCGACCCGTCGCGGCCGAGCAGCTCGCCGAGCAGCACCGCGTCCTCGATCGCCATCGCCGCGCCCTGGTTGAGGTGCGGGGTGGTGCCGTGCGCGGCGTCGCCAATCACGATCGCGCGGCCCTTGTACCACGGTGCTGGGAGCATCAGATGCTCCATCGGCTTGTAGACCACGCCCGCGTCGTCGGTGATCTGCTCGCGCAGCTCGGCGACCAGCCCAGTGTAGCCCTCCAATCGCGCACGCAGCTCGGCGGCGAGCCCCTCGCGCGGCATGAACGGGTTGCCAGGCTCATGGGTGACGACGAAGATGTACATGGACTCGCGCGTCATCGGCACCAATCCGACCTTGGTCTGTCTGCCGAAATAGACGGAGCCATGTTCCTGATCGGCGGGCCGCGGCAGGTTGTAGCGCCACACCGCCTGGCCGGTGAATTCGGGCTTCGCAGCCCCGGGAAACAGCCGCCCACGGATGTCGGAAAACAGCCCGTCGCAGCCGATCAGAAGGTCGTAGCGGCTAGCCGAGCCATCGGTGAATGCCACATCGACCGCGTCGCCGGTGTCGGTCATGTCAGCGACGGTCACGCCAGAGCGCACGTCGGCACCCGCGTCGCGCGCGGCGGCGAGCAGGATCTGCTGCAGCTTGGGGCGCGTCATCCCGTTGACCGGAGGATGGCTCGGCGAGGCGTCGCTGCTGGTCGACGAGGCCATTACGAACCGGCCGGCGTTGTCGAAAATCCGCCAGCACGAATAAGGAGCGCCGTTCGCCACGCAGACGTCGGCCAACCCAATCCGGTGCAACGCGCGCAGCATGTTATTCGGTTGGATGATGCCGACGCCGTAGACATTGTGATCGGAATTCTTCTCGACCAGGTCAACCGCGATTCCCTGCTGCCGGAGCGCCGTCGCGGCGGTGAGCCCGCCGATGCCGCCGCCGACCACCAGCACCCTGCCGACCGCAGCCATCAATGCCGCTCCAGTTCAGCGTCGAGCGGGGCGTCGCCCTCGGTGATGTACTCGAACGTCCATTCCGGCTCCTCCTGGAGGAAAGGCGGGAGGTTGGAGACGAAATGCGCCAGCGCGAACAGCGGGTTGGGCCAGTGGCGCGGGACCCAGCTGTCGTCGACATGGTCGGTATCGGTGCCGTATTCCGCCTCGCCCCCCGCCGGGGAGGGGATGTAGTAGAACAGCGCCGAATCGATCCGGTGGCGGCCGAGCCCCATGTGCGAGTCAGCCCATTTCTTGCGCATCATGTAGTTGGCGCCGACCATCATCTCGTCGATGTCCTCGACCCCGAAATTGGCGTGGTGGAAGCGCGTCTCGCCGTCGAAGCCGGGCATGTGCGCGCGGGCGTTGATGAGCAGCAACGTGTGGTGCGAGGTCGTGCCGTCGGCGCGGAGATACTTGCCGAACCCCGCCTGCGACTCGGTCAGCCGGAAGTTCAGCCGGTCGCGCATCCAGCGGTAGCCGGCCTCGTAGTCGGCGACCGCGAAGACGACGTGCGCGATCAGCTTCGGCAGCGCGCGCATCCGCCATTTGCGGTGCTGGTTGAGGCGGTTGACCTGCTGGAGCGAGTTGATTGGATCGGGCGCGCTGACCACCAGCTTCTTGGCGAACAGCCGCAGTCCCATCGGGATGCCGAACGGCGGCACGAACCGGACCGTGCCGTCCGCGTCGCGCGCGACCGCGCCGTCGTCGCCGAGCCCCGCCGCGAGCGCGTCGAGCGCCGCCTGCGTGTCGACGCCCCAGATCACCTCGCGCACGCCGTCGCCCTTCATCGCGGTCGGCGGCAACAGGGGATCGTCGCGGTGGCGGATCACCACGCGGCTGCCCTCGGGCAGGGTGTAGGACGCCGCGCCGTCCGGCTGCACCACGTCGCGCACCAGGCCGAAATCGTCGAAGAATCGCGCCGACTCCGCGACGTCGCCGACGCCGTAAATCAGCGTTTCGATGCCGTTGATGGCCATGGAAGCTACCTTCTCCAACTGTTCGGTGATACGCGGCGCGGCGACCTCGGGACCGGCCGGGCCAGGGCAGGGCCGGATCGTGGACGGCGCCCGCTTGGCGGCCGGATCGTCGCTATGCCCGCAGCGGCGACGATGACCGCCGCGGCCGCCAACGCGGCGGAGAAGCGACCGACCATGGTCAAAAGCTGCCCGAAAACCTGACGCCATAGGTGCGTGGCGGATTGAGAAAGTTGTATACCGTCGAGAGCACCGGTCTTAGAGGACCGCCCGTGATTACGGTCTTATCCGTCAGGTTGTTGACGAAGGCGGTGATCGAGTAGCGATCGGACCTATTCGCGAGGGTAAGATAGGCATCCGTGAGCGCATACGAGCCCTGCCTCTGCTCCGGCAGGAACTCGATCGACACAAATTTGCTGGTCTGAAACTTGGTGTGCGCCCCTGCCACTAGGTCGAAGTCGGACGTGAGCGGAAAGGTATGCGCGTAATCGGCGCTGATGCTCAGCTTGGGCGAGCTGATCTGCGGCTTTCCCGAGCAGTCGACTGTGAACGGACGGGCAGGCGGAGGAAAGGTGAGCGCCGTGCTTGGCGTCGTGGCACATGTCGTGCGAAGCGGGGCACCGTTGGACGATACTGCAAGAAACCTGAAATCAATATATCTGCCGTTCAGATACTGGAAGTTCAAGCCGATCAGGTCATCGCGGGTCGGCTTGAACACAATGTCCGCTTCGGCACCATAGATCCGGGATTTTCCGACATTGGTGGTGATGAGAGCCGCGCCGACTGTTGTTGCACTGGTGCGCGCCGGGCCGATATAGCTGACCTGCTGATCGGAATATTGCCAGTAAAAGCCTTCCAGGTTGATCTGCAGCCGGTTGCCGAGAAATCGGTTTTTGCTGCCGAGCGTATAAGCGGTCAGCTTTTCCGGGGCGAAGGTATTATCGAACGCCGCGACGAAAAAGCCGCCTGACTTGAACCCCGTTGCCACGTTGGCATAGACGAGGTTCTGGGCTCCGGCGTCCCATTCGAAACCGCCCTTGTAGGTAAAGCGCTTGAAACTGAGCGCCGCGACACTTCGGCTGGTTGGGCCGACCCCGAACGAAGTTTGCTGCAACGTCGTATCGTTGTCCTTGTCTTCCCACGTATAGCGGCCGCCAACGGCAAGTCGGAAGCTGGGAACAAGCGCGAAGGTTGCCTGGCCGAATACGGCATAGCTCCTACTGTTCAGTTGGCTACGGAAGGTCGTGTCGACGAGCGGTCCCTGTCGGAAGTTATTGATCCCGCGCTGATCTTCGTCATAGTAATAGCCGCCAATGATATAGCTAAACGGTCCTGTCCCAGTTGATGCGAGCCGCGCCTCCACGCTATTCGTCACATCAACCTCATTGACGCGGCCGTAATAGCCTGCGCTGTAGGTCAGATAATTGGTGTGACTATAGCGATGGGCCGGGATGAGGGTCAGCCTGGCGAATCCGAGATCGAGATCGTTGACCGCGGACACGCCCCAAAAGTTGCTATCAACGAAGCCGTCAGTCCTCGGGGGCTGAATAAGGCCGCTGCCGACCAGCGGGGGAAAGGCAGCGGTAAGCACCGCGACACTCCGCGGATCGGCACCGCCAATCCGTTCACGGAGGGGCGGTGCAGCCGGTGTTACGGTGCTGGGCGCCACTACGCCGCCCGGTCCTCTACCGCCCTGATGGAAATAATCTGCGCTGATCAGCGTCGAGAAGATCGGCCCGGGCTTGAACAGGAGGGAGGCACGGACCGCTTGGCCCTGCTGGTCATCGTAGCCGTCCGACAGATAACCGCTATGCCGCGCGACATTGCCGGCGATGCGCAGAGCGGCGCTTTCCCCGAGCGGTAGGTTCAACGCCGCCTGTGTCTGTACCGCCTCGTAGTTCCCTGCCTCGATCGATAGGTTCAACCCTCGCTGGCCGAGTTCGGGCCGGCGCGGAATGACGTTGATCGCACCGCCGGTCGCGTTGCGGCCGTAGAGAGTGCCTTGAGGACCCTTGAGCAGTTCGACGCGCTCCAGGTCGTAGAAGGTGCCGAGCAGCGCCGTCGGGCGGGCAATGTAAACTTGACCGTAGTTGAACGCCACGGGATTGTCGGTGAACAAATTGCCTACGCTCGCGCCGACACCCCGAACATACAGACCGAAGGCAGGCCCGGCCGAAGGCTGCACATCAAGCGAAGGCAAAACCTTGCTCAGGGTTGTTACATCCGCGACATTGGCCTGCAACAGCGCATCGCCGCTCACCGCGGAGACCGCGAGCGCGGTGCGCTGGAGGTTCTCCTCGCGTCGCTGCGCGGTGACGATGATGTCTTGCAGGCGCGCTTCATCTTGTGGCTGGGTCTCGGTCTGTGCCGTGGCAGGGGTCGCCGCCGGAACAGTCTCAGTCTGGACCTGTCGGGCGTGCGCCGGTGCCGCCAAGGTCAGCACGAATGCCACGGTCGCGGTTGACGCAAGATGCTGCCCCGTGCGCTGGTTCCTCATCGTCCCCTCCTTCGGTCGCTTATCGGCGTTTCCGGACAGTTGGACGGGGTTAGTGCACAACTCAAATCACATTGACGGATGACTACCCACAATTAAGGATTGTTACTCACACTATCCATCTCGGACATCGCCAAATCGAACATGTCGCGCATGAAGCGGTGCGCAGGGTCGGCATCGTTGCGCCGACTCCAGTGCAGGTCGCCGCGCAATGTAGCGATGGGCACGGGGCATTCCACGACCGTAACCGGCAGGAGGGACGCGAATTGGCGCGCGAGACGACGCTGCACCGTGGCGATAAGCGGGGTGCCGGGCACCATGCAGATCTGGCTTGCAAAGCTAGAGGTGACCGCCATCACGCGCGGCGTAAGGCCGTGCTCCAGCCAGGAGTTTTCGATGACCGATCGCAGCCCGCCACCGAATCTGACCAGGCTGTGCGGTGCCGCCAGATATTCGCTTCGTGTCAGCGGCCGGTCGATCGGCGCGTGGGCATTGTCGATCACGCAGACGAAATCGTCATCGTAGAGGTGGCAGGAGACAATCCCCTCCGGCTGCGTGTGTTGAAGCAGGTGCCAGCTGCTCGGCATCAGGCCGAAATCGAGCTGGCCCTTGTCGAGGTCGTCGAACATATCAGGCTTGATCGGCTCTACCTCGCACACGAACCGCGGCGCCGCGCGGGCTAGGTTGGCGATGAGGTGGGGTAGCACGGCCAGCGTGGCGTAATCCGACATCGCGATCTTGAAATGCCGATCGGATGTGGCCGGGTCGAACACCGGGAGGCTGCTCAGCGTAGTCGCCACCTGCTGCAGCAACAGCCGAACAGGCTCGGCCAAGGCGGTCCCGACCGGCGTCGGCTGCAATGATCGGCCGACGCGGACGAGCAGGTCATCGCCGAAATGGTCGCGCAATCGCTTGAGCGCCCCGCTCATCGCCTGTTGCGTCACATGCAGCCGCTGCGCCGCGCGGGTGACGTTGCGCTCTTGAAGCAGCACATCGAGCGCGCGCAGCAGGTTGAGGTCGAATAGCCTGATCTCCATCGCTCGCCCCATCTGCTATGATGTCGCAGTCTTTGCGCGACGGCCGGCGACGATCAACCGTTGAGCGCCTGTAAGAAGCGCATCAGCCAGGAACGCGCATGGGAAAGCGGTCAAGCAGTTGCCGGCGGTCCTCCTCGACCTGCAGATCAAACGATGCGGTCAGCCGCCCGAAGCCGACATAGAAGGCGAGAGTGAACACGAGGTCGACCAGGTGTTCGGCCGAAAGCGCGTGCGACAGCTTCGCCATCGTCTCCCGGCTGGCGGCGTGGCCGGTCGCCATCTCCCGGGCAGCGCGCATGACCAGCTTCGCCGTAGCGTCCAAGCCGCTGTCGCGGCCCGCCGTTTCCAGCGCCGCCGCCGCGAGGTCCGCGTCGGTCAGCCCGAATTCGCGTCCGATCCTCAAATGCTGCGCGTATTCATATTCCGATCCCGACACGCAGGCGACCTGCAGAATACCGAGTTCGCGCAGCCTCGCATCGAGCGTGGCTGTATAGCGGAGATGGCCGCCGACGCCCTGCGACCAGCGCGCCGTCGCTGGACTGTGCACCATCGTCTTGTGCAGATTGAGACCGCTGCGGACGAGGTCGCGGTCCTTGGCGGGCAGCTCTTCGGCCTCAATCAGCGGCAGCACGGCCATCCTCGTCTCCTCGCATCGTCCGAATCAGGCCCGAGCGGCCTCGATCACCGCCGTGCAGCTGCCGAAGCCGATCGATGCGAAACCGTCCGCGCTGGCGCGCGCGGTGATCGTCACTTGGTCGCCATCCAGCAGGAAAGTACGTCGTTCCCCGTTCGGAAGCTCCACGGCATCGCGCCCACCGCGCGTGAGCTCGAGGAGGCAGCCAAGGCCGTCGCGCGTGGGCGCGGACAGGGTTCCGGTGCCCAGCAGGTCGCTCGGCCGCAAATTGCACCCGTTTGACGTCTGATGCGCGAGAATTTGTACGACCGTCCAATACATGTTCGACATCGGACCGCGGCTGATCGGCGCCGGCGGCACCGACGCCGCGCGCATCTCGCTTGTCGACAGTTGCACCTCAAGCTCGATCGCGAAGGCTCCGGCGCGCTGATCGGCAGAGTCATCGAGATAGGCGAGGGGGGACGGGTCACCCTGGGGCCGGACGGGCTGTGCGATGCGGAACGGGGCGAGCGCCTCCGCGGTCACGACCCATGGTGACACGGTCGGCTGGAAGCTTTTCGCCAAAACTGGGCCCAGCGGCGGGTAGTCCCACGCCTGCAAATCGCGGGCCGACCAGGCGTTCAGCAGGCACAGACCGACGACGTGCTCGGGCGCCTGCGAGATCGGGATGGGCGCGCCCAGCTCATTGCCGGTCCCGACCCAAATCCCCATTTCGAGCTCGTAGTCGAGCCTGGTGGACGGCCCGAACTCCGGTACAGGCTCACCGGAGAGGGTTCGCTGGCCCGATGGACGTACGACGGGCACACCGCTTGGCCTGACCGACGACGCCCTGCCGTAATAGCCGATCGGCACCCATTTATAGTTGGGCAACAGCGGATTGTCGGGGCGGAAGAGCGCCCCCGCGTTGCGAGCGTGGTGGATGCCGACGTAGAAGTCGGAATAGTCGCCGATCGCGGCAGGAAGATGCATCGTGCATTCGGCCGCCCGGTACAGATGCGGCACCAGAGCGGATCGCTCGGCGGTGTCCGTCAGGAGCTTGGACAGCCGGCGCCGCAGCGCCAGGCGGACGGCCGAAGGTCGTGCGAACAGCGTGTTGAGCGTGCCGCCCGACAGCGTCGCGGCGGCTTCGCGGGGAAGCCGATCGGCGATGGCGCCCAGGTCGAGGATCTCGTCGCCGATTGGGACCCCGGGGCGGGGGTGCTCCGATCCGGGGCTGAAGATGCCGAGCGGCAGGTTCTGCACCGGGAACTCGCGATGGCCTGCCGCGCTTTCCACCCAAGACTTCAGCCCGTGGTCGTGGGTTTCATCGATGTCGAACATGGAGGGAAACCTAAGGCTGTTGCAACGATGGGGCGGCGTGGTTCGCCGCATGGTCCCGGTCAGTCATCGAGCACGCCGACAACGCGGCACCAGCCCGCGCTGGCTGCATGGACCTTCACGGGAAAGCAAAGGATCTCGAACCCGGTCGGGGGGAGGATCTCCAGATTATGAAGCTTCTCGAGCTGGCAATAGCCGATGTCCCGGCCGGCCTTATGCCCTTCCCAGATGATCGAGGCGTCGCCGGTTTCAATCCAGCGTCTCGCGGTGTGCACGAAAGGGGCGTCCCAGGACCAGCCGTCGGTGCCCACGACCCTGACGCCGCGTTCGGTGAGATACAGCGTCGCCTCTCGCCCCATGCCGCAGCCGGTATCGAGAAAGACCGGGCTGCCATAGGCGGCGCCCGCGGTGGTGTTGACGACGACGATGTCGAGCGGCCGCAGCTCGTGGCCGATCCGGACGAGCTCGCTTTCGATATCCCCGGCGCTGACGACATGTCCATCGGGAAGGTGCCGGAAATCGAGCTTCACGCCGCGGCCCCAGCACCATTCCAGCGGGATCTCGTCGATCGTCATCGAAGGTCGAGGCCCGGACGGCAGCGCCGCATCCTGGGTGGTGTGGTAATGGTAGGGCGCGTCCATGTGCGTGCCGTTGTGCGTGCCAAGGTCCACGCGTTCCGACGCCCATCCCTGTCCGTCGGGGAGGTGTTCCGCGCGCAGCCCTTCGAACGATCGCGCGAGCACCTCGACCGTCTCGTCATGCTTGAAATAGGTCACGCGCGGCTCGCGACCGGGCGGGTCGGAGGCGATGTCGTTCTGGATGGCGATCGAGAGGTCGACCAGCCTACGCCCCATGGCGGCTCTCCTGTAGGTGACGTTCTAGGATCGATCGGGACCGTTCGATATGCGGCCCGATCAATTGCTGGGCGTTGACGTGCAGGATGCGATGCGCATCGGCGGGCGAGAGGCCTCCCTCGCGGACATGCGCGAAGGTCTGCGCGTATGTTTCCCAACGCAGCAGGATCGGCCAATCGCTCCCCGGCACCAGCCGCTCCGCCCCGAACGCCGTCACCCCGGCAAGCAGGGCCGCCTTCGATCCCCATCCCACCGTGTCGTAGTAGAACTCGCGCGCGGTTTCGCTGGGCGGGCGCGAAAGGCCCTCTTGCGGCATCTGCCCGTCGAGCCGCTGGAGGAGCATGGGGAGGATGCCGCCGAAGTGCGGGACGATGAAGCGGAGACCGGGATAGCGGGCGGGATGGTTGCGCGCGATGAGATGCATGGCGGCCACCGCGTCCTCGATGGACGCCCCCGCGCAGACGGTGAGTCCCCAGTCGCCGATCAGCGGCGCGTTCAGGGCATTCTGGCAGGGATGCAAGAAGATCACCGTCCCGCGCGCGTCCAGCGCCTCGTAGAGCGGATCGAACGCGGGACGCGCGATGCTGTCGCCTAGGCAGGAACACATGACGGTCGCTCCGACGGCGCCGAGCTCGTCGAGCGCTCGCCTAGCCTCCTCGATCGACTCGTCGACATGGGGCAGCGGAAGGGAGGCCCAGAACGAGAACCGGTCGGGATGCGCCGCGCAGAACTCGGCGACGACATCGTTGGCCAGTCGCGCCGCCCGTGCGGCGTCATCGCGATCCTCAAGGTAGGGGGCAATGTTGATTGAGATGATCTGCCGCTCGACCCCGGCTTCGTCCATCGCCGCCAGACGGCGTCCGACGTCCTCGGGCTCGCGCAGGAACGGCGTCGACGATCCGCTCGCACCGGCCGGCCGGTACAGCGGCCCGCCCAGTCCCAGCGGCTCGACGTGCCTGTGATAATCCTCGGGATAGAGATGGGCGTGAACGTCGATGATCACGGCCGAACCTCCTCCCGGCCCGACGCGAACAGGAGAACCGCGGCCGCCGCCAGCGTGATCACTCCGAGCAGGAGCGACGCCGTCGTGATCGCGGCATTGATCGCGTGCGCCGATCCGGTGAAGACGTGTTCCGTGATGACGGCAACAACGACGGGCCCGAGGCCGGCGCCCATGATGCCCTGGACAAAGAGGAAAGTGGCCATGGTGATGCCGATGGCGCTCGCCGGCATCTCACGAGCGACCACCGTGGACGTCACGGGCATGAAGACCGTGCTCGCCATGATGATGATGGCCTGGAAGATCCAGTAGTAGCCGATCGAGGGAACCTGCGGAGCAAGCGCCCCGGCCAGCATTACGGCCGCGGATGAGACAATCGCCGCAATGGCTGGGCCGCGCCGGCTGAGACGATCCATCAGCAGGCCCGCCCCCACGAGGCCGATCGGCGCGCCGATCATCAGGATCAGGCCGAGCATCGGCCCAAAACTCCTCGGCGGCAGGCCGAAGGTGCGCTGCAGCAGCGCCGGCACCCAGGCGGTCAGACCATAGGTCAGCATCGCCTGCGCAACCGAGAATATGAGCAGCGGCAGCAGCACGCGCCAGCGCCTGCGCGCGAGATGCCACGCAGCCTTCATGCCGATCCGCCCTCTGGAGGGATCGACGTGGCGCCCCGGTTCGGAGAAGGAGAAGGCGAGAACGGCTAGCGGCAGCCCCGCCAATCCGATGACGATCAGGGCGACCTGCCAGGCGTGAAGGCTCGAGAGGAGGGAGACAGCCGAAAGATCGAGCGTTTCGATCCAGCGGATCAGAAACCCTCCGATCAGGAAGGCGATGCCGCTCCCGACCGCTCCGCCAATGCTGTAGACGGCGTATGCCACCCCCCGGCGCTGCGGCGCGACGCCGTCGCGGATGAGCGAATAGGACGCCGGCGGGCTGATGCCCTCGCCCAGGCCGACCCCAACCCGAGCGAGAAAAAGCTGTCCGTAGCTGGCGGCCAGGCCGCAGGCCGCCGCCATCGCGGACCATATCGCGACCCCGCCGGCCACGATCAGCCGCCGGTTGCCGCGATCGGCGAGCCAGCCTGCCGGCACGCTGATGGCCACGTTCGACACGGCGAACGCGAGGCCGATCAGCAAACCCACCTGGACGTCGCTGACGCCCAAGTCCGCCTTGATGTCCGCGACCATGAGCGTCAGAAAATTCTTGTCAGCCGCCGCCAGCATCGAGAAGATCGTGAGCACGGCGACCATCTTGCGGGCGTTCGACGATGCGTGGGAGGTCGGCGGCGAGGGCTCCGCCGCGATGCTGGACGTGCCGACGGCGCTCGCCACGGTCGTGCCCGGCACCATGGTCCTGGTCAGCACGATCCTCTCCCGTCTACAATTTCTTTGCCGCGGGAGTATCCCTTCGGACCCGGTCACGCAAGCACGTTTTCCTTACAGGAGGAAATTCAGCCGTTTCGCCGGAAAGTCTTTTCATTTCCCCCTTGGGGGAATACAGGAGGGCCGTAACGGGCGAGCCGGGAAGAGACGATGAACGTGATAGGTGTGAACGGCGTCACGCTGGGCGTCGAGGATCTGCAGGCTGCCCAGCGATTTTACGACGATTTCGGCCTGGACCGGCGGGAGGTCGGCAACACCGGATCGACATTTCAGACTCGCGACGGGACGACGGTCGATCTTCGGCGTCCTGACGACAACGGGCTACCGCCCGCCGTTGCCGCCGGATCGACGCTTCGCGAGGTGACTTGGTCGGTGGCCGACGCGCGGACGCTGGCCGAGGTCGCGGCGGAACTCGCCAGGGATCGCGGGGTGGTCGAGGATGCGGACGGCGCCATCCGCTGCCTGGATGACGACGGCTACGGCATTGCGTTCCGGGTTGCCGGGCGCGAGCCCATCGATCCGGCGGCCAATCGGCTGAACATCTACGGAGCGTCGCCGGGACGGCCGATTAACAGCCGCATCGACTTCCTGGAGGCGATTCGTCCGACGTCGGTCGCGCATGTGGTCGTCATGACGCCGGATGTCGAGCGCGCGGCGAAATTCTACGCCGAGCGCCTCGGCTTCAGAGTCACCGACAGGTTCGCCAACGGGGCGGGAGCGTTCCTCCGCCCCGCCGGATCGCCCTATCACCACACCCTCTTCCTGATCCGCAACGCCGACCGGGGGCTGCACCACATCGCGTTCGCGGTCACCGACTTCAACGACGTGGTCTTGGGCGGCTCGGCGATGCTCCGTTCCGGCTGGGAGACGAGGATGGGGCCGGGCCGGCACGTGATCGGATCGAACTGGTTCTGGTACTTCAAGAGCCCCTGCGGGGGGGCGATGGAGCTGACGGCCGACATGGACCGGGCCGACGACGACTGGAAGATCGGCGAATGGGAGTTCGTTCCGGAGAACACCAAGGCATGGGAGATGGACTTCCGGCCGGCGCCGGGCGCCGGACCTCGGCTGCCGCAATGAAACGCCGCGCATATCGTCCTGAGTGATGGCGCCCCACAACGGACTCTGGTAGTGGCCGCAAGCAGCATTATCGGCGAGACAGAGGCATGGCATCAACGGCGCGATCGCAGCCACCGGTTCCGGCGTCGCGCTCGACAAGGACCATCTCCGCCAAGCCGCGTGGCCGACCCGCGGGCGGTCGCGACGACGTAGGTCGAGAAGCGCTGCTCGCGATTGCCGGGGAACTGCTCCGCACCACTCCGCCGGAGACGGTGACGCGGCTCATGATCGCCGAGCGCGCGAACGTCGATCCCGGCCTGATCCGCTATTATTTCGGCACTGTCGATCATCTGATCGCCGAGATCGTGATGGCGTCCCACCTGCGCATCCGGCAGTCGGTGCTAGATCTGGTCGAAATGCGGGAACCGACGGAGGCGCTCCGCACCCGGCTGGAGATGCTGGTCGATCTGCACATCGAGAACCCGTTTCACCATCGCCTCATTCGCCGAGTGATGTATGGCGACGGCAAGACCGAAGAGCATCGCGAGTGGATCGCGTCGCTCCGCACGTCCCTGAAGCAGACCGAGGAACTTATCGCGCAAGCGGTGGGCCGGGGCATTTTTCGAAGCGTGGATCCTCGGCTGCTGCAGCTCACCTTGATCGGCGTGGCGGAATTCTTCGGCAGCAATCCGGAAATCGTCCACGACCTTTACGAGAAGCGCGAAACGATCCGGACGTTGCGCGACAGCTACGTCGAATTCCTGTTGCAGCTGTTTCTCCATGGTCTCTGCGAACGCGGGTGAACCGCGCTTGTCGTTCTCCACCACCACGCCGACTGCACCGCGCCGCCCGGAAGGTCGTGATGCCAGTCCCCCGTCACCATCGAAGGGAATCGGGGGCGAACGGACATAAAGTTTCCCGCCGCCATCGTTTCAAAAGCGGGCCGTCGCGCGAACGCCATAGGTGCGGGGCGGTCGCAACGGCGCATAGACCGCGTTGAGGAACGGGCGTATCGCCGCGCCGGCAAGTAAAGTCCGGTTCTCCAAATTGTTGACGTAAGCGGCGATAGACCAGCGCTTTCCCGGCGCTTCCAACGTCAGGAGCAGGTCCGACACCATGTAGCTGCCCTGCCGTTCCTCCGGCAGATAATCGAGCGACAGATACCGGCTGGATTCCACTCGGCTGTGCGCGAAGGCGGCAAGCGCCCAATCCCCCCCCAGGTCGAACCGATGTTCGTACGACAGATCGAACGACCATTCGGGCGCGTTCACGAGCGATCGGCCGGAGCAGTTGACATCGAAAAGTTGGGCTGGCGGTGCGATCGGCGAGCCGGCGACCGGCGTCGCCGAACATGCCGTGCGCGGCGTCGCGCCGGAGGCGGAGAGCGCCCTGAAGATGAACTGGTTATACCTGGAATTGATGTACTGGATATCGGCCGAGAAGAGATCGGCCGAGCTCAGCTGGAAACGCACCTCCAGTTCGGCGCCCCACAGCCGTGAATTGCCGGCGTTAGCCACTCGCCCGCCGGAGCCGAAAGTCGTAGGCCCGGTCTGGATGGGGCCGACATAGGTGATCTGCTGGTCGCGGTAGCGCCAATAGAAACCTTCCAGATTGAGCTGCAGGCGGTTGTTGAGGAGGCGGTTTTTAGATCCGACCGTGAAGGCGGTCAGCCGTTCCGGCGCGAACGTATTATCGCCGATGCCGACGAAGAACCCGCCCGACTTAAATCCCGTCGCCACGTTGGCGAACAGCAGAGACGCCGGCGCCGCATCGAACTCCACGCCGGCCTTGTAAGTAGTGCTGTCGAAACCGCGACTGCCCATCACTTGGATGAATGGAGGGTTGGTATTGGCGAGCGTGCGCTGTTGAAGTTGTGTGCTCTGGCGCTTGTTCTCGTGCGTGAAGCGTATCCCGCCAACCAGCCGAAAAGTGGGAACAACGGCGAACGTCGCCTGCCCGAAGGCGGCATAGCTCTCGTTGTAGATATTTGCGATGAAGTTCGTAATCGACACCGGACCCTGATTGAACAGGTTGTTGGCGTGCTGCTTCTCGTCGAAGTAGAACACACCCGCGACATAGCCTAGGCGCTGACCCGGCTTTGAAGACAGCCGCGCTTCCAACGACATCTGATTGTCGGTCTCCGTGTTCCGCGCAAAATAGCCGTTCGCATAGGTCAGATAGTTCGGCTTGTTGTGACGGTACGCCGGGATAACCGTCAGGTCGGCAAAGCCGAGATCGGCATTGATCGTGTTCGATATGCCCATGAATTCGCCGGTCACATAGCCGTCGTTGCCCGGGCCGATGATCAGGCCGCTCCGGATTTGCGCGAACCGCAACTGAAGCTCCGCCAGACTTCGCGGATCGGAACCGCCCACCCGATCCTTCACTGCGGGCGCGGTTGGGGTGACCGGGCCAGGCACCAGAACGGCCCCGGCTCCCTTGGCGTCCAGCTTGGCATAGTCGGCAACCAGCAGCATCGATAGCGCGCTTACCGGCTGGAAGAGAAGCGAGACGCGCGCGGCGCGGCCGTCTTCATCGTCATAGCCGTCTGAAAGATATCCGTCGCGTTTGACCACCTGGCCGGCGACCCGCAGCGCCAGCATCGACCCGAGCGGGACGTTGACTGCCGCCTGTCCTCGCACGTTGTCGTAATTGCCGACTTCGATTACCGCTTCCCCGCTCACTCCGCTCAATGCCGGACGGCGGGGCAGCACGTTGATGGCGCCGCCGGTCGCGTTGCGCCCGTAGAGCGTGCCCTGCGGACCCTTGAGCACCTCGACGCGGTCCAGGTCGTAGAAGGTTCCTAGCGGCGCCGAGGCCCGGCCCACGTAAACTCCGTTGAAGCTGAACGCGATCGCGTTCTCGTTGAAGGCGTTGCCCGCGGACGTGCCGACCCCGCGCACGTAGAAGTTCGTCGACGAGCCGAGTCCCTGCTGCACGACCAGCGCGGGCACGAGTTTCGACAGGTTGGTGACATCGGAGATGCCGGCGCTGGCGAGGCGGCTGCCCGCTACGGCCGAGACCGCGATGGCCGCGCGCTGCAGGCTCTCCTCCCGGCGCTGCGCGGTGACGACGATATCTTGGAGTCCGACGGTCTCGATGTCCGATCCCGTCGCGGCATCGGTGGGCGCTGGCGCGGGCGCCGCGCCGGAGGGTGTTTGCGCTCGCTTTGCGCCATCGAACGACGAAGTCGTCGTTTGTGCCGCATCGGGTGCTGCGGCCGCCGCAGTCGCAACGAGCGCCGTATCGATCATCGCCGACGTCGCGGGCCGGAAGGAGGCCGGGGCCTGCAACGAACGCCCCTGCGAACAGGCTGGGTCGGCGGCGAGCGCGCCGAACGCGACGGAGCACAACAGCGCAGCGAAGCTCTTCATCAATCCTCCCCTAGATCGACTCTCTTCCCTCACTGGGGAATTCCGCTTCCTTCTTTAGGGAATTTGCATTGCTGTCAAGGCAGGTGCTGCAAAGCGGTCACACACCGCACTGCTTGCCAAAGCTTCGTGGCCGACATATTCCTCTAACAAGGAATGGTCGAAGAATGGTCCTCGCAGGCGATGATGGCGCCTATTGCAGACGCCCACTGGCCGGAGGCCCTGGGCGATTGCGCGGGTACGTTCGCCACCGATCTCAACGTCTATCGCGTGATGGCGCGGCACCCGCCGCTGCTGCGAAGCTGGCGCGCGTTGCGCGAGCACATCGTCCGGCAGTCCACGCTGGGCGCCGAGCGGGCGGAGGTGGTCATCATCCGTTGCGCGGTGGCATGGCAATCTGAGTATGAGATCGCCCATCACGTCTCGCGGGCTCGTGCGCTGGGCATGGCCGAGGAACGCATCGAATCGCTGCTCGGCGCGCTGGATGGCCTGAGCGAGGAGGACCGTTTGCTGGCGCAGGCGGTCACCGAACTCGTCCGCGGCGGCCGGACGACGGGGAAGGTGGTCGAACTGCTCATCGCTAGCGTAGGCGAGGCTGGCACGCTGGACCTGATGGCGACCGTGGGCATGTACACGACCCTCGCCTTCATCACGAACAGCTTTCGCACCCCGATCGATGCCGATGTCGTGACCGGCACCACGCCCGTCGCGCGAGCGGACACCTCGCCGTGCTAGCCGCGGATGCTCGCGCTCCTTGTCCTCACCGCAATTGCCGGCGCGGATAACGGCTTCGACATCAATGTCTCGACGATACGCAGGACCATTAGGCATTGGATGAGGGAGAGAGATGTGACGTGCGTATCATCCGTTCTCGTGGTCGGCGGCGGCGTGGCGGGGCTTGTCGCGGCATCGGCGCTCGCCCGCGCGGGCGTATCCTGCACGTTGGTGGAGGCTAATCCCGTTCCCCTGGGGGCTTCGATCCTCATCAGCGGCCAGGCTCTCCAAATGCTTTACGACCTGGTCGACGAGGGGGCGCTGAACGCTGCCGGAACGCCCAGCCCCACGGGGCGGGGAAACGTGTTCGCGAGCCTGGGCATCTATCGCCCGACGTTGTCACAGATCCTGAAGGGCGCGGCGCGCCAGTGGGGCGTCGATCTGCGAGACGGGGTAAGACTGGTCGACCTTCGGCAGGACGACGCATCGGCGGTCGCAACCCTGTCGGACGGATCGGAGACTTCGTTCGACGCCGTGATTGGCGCGGACGGCCTGCGCTCGACGGTCCGGTCGCTGATCGCGCCCGGAGCGGCCGAGCCCCAATACTCCGGGCAATCTTGCATCCGTTGGATGATACCGGGGGACCCCATTCCGGATCTGAGCGGTACAATCCACCTGCCGTCCGGCAAGCTCCTCTCCTACCCACTTCCCGGGCAGATCTACGCGATCCTGGTTTTCAAGCATCCGCGCGGCGATATCGCTGTCGGACAGGACGAGGCGTTCGCGATCCTCGAGCGCCTGCTTTCGACCAGCGACGACGCGCGCGTCGCCGCGCTCTGCGCGCGGTCGACGCGCGACCTTCCGCTGATCTTCCGTCCCTTCGAATGGCTGCTGATGCCGAGACCGTGGAGCCGGGGGCGGACCATGCTCATCGGCGATGCCGCGCATGCGACAACGGCGCACATGGGTTATGGCGGCGGTCTCGCTCTTGAGGACGGGATCGTTATTGCTGAAGCGTTGCTCGCGTCCGACACGATCGACGAGGCGTACGCGACTTTCGAGGAACGCAGGTATGAGCGTGTTCGCCACGTCGTCGAGACGAGCCTCCGCTTAAGTCGCCTTGAGCAGGAGGGCACATCGGAATCGGAATTGGAGCGCATCCTTTCCGCCGGGCTGGCCGAACTCAAGCTCCCTTATTGAGCAAGCGCCCTAAGCCAACGATGCGGCATAATGGACGCCGACCGCCCGAAGGCAGCGGCTAAATTGTCCTTGCCGTGGGGCTGCTCGCCTGGGTTTGAAAGCTGCTCGCCCAACAGGCGCCTTTTAACATTTTCGAGCGGTCCCCGCAGCAAGCTCGCATTTACATTTCCCCATCCGGGGAATAGAAGGCTGTCGGTGTTTTAAAATGCAACGGAACGCCGCCGGCGAAGACGCGCAGGGAGAAACAATCGTGAAGCTCATCCTGTGGGCGCTGTCAGATGGCGATGATAGGCTGCGACCTGGCGTTCTCACGGAGCGTGGGGGCGTCGATATCTCTTCGGTTGTCACGCCGGGCTACACGCCGCAAGAGACGATGCAGCATCTTATTCGTGACTTTGACGAATTGCGGCCGATCTTGGAAGACCTCACGAAGTCCGGCGAGGCGCACTCGTTAGACGAGATCAGACTAGGTCCGCCGCTGCCGCGCCCTGGAAAAATCGTGAATTGCATCGCGAATTATTGGGAACATGCACAACGCGAACCACGCGAGCTGAACATGTTCCTGAAGAGTCCCGATGCGGTGGTGGGGCCAGGCGATGTGATCCGATTGCCCGAATTTACAGAGCCCTGGTCGTTCATGCACGAGGCGGAGCTTGCCCTCGTGTTCCGCGGACCATCGAAATATGTGCGTCAATCGGATTGGCGAAGCGCCGTTTTCGGTTATACCGGTTTGATCGATGTGACGGCGCGGGCCGAAGGTCGGTTTACTTGGAAAAAGGGGAGCTGGATGGGAAAGTCGTTTGACACCTTTGCCCCTCTTGGCCCTTGCATTGTAACTGCTGACGAGATCGCCGACCCGAATGATCTGCATGTGCAATTCTGGAACGATGGGCAGCTTCGTCACAATTACAACACTGACGATATGGAGCATCGCGTTCCCGAACTCGTCGAGTTCGTCACCAGTTTCATGACGATGAATAACGGCGACGTCCTTGCGTGCGGTACGAATCACGAAGGATTGGGATTCCTTCAAGATGGTGAAACGGTGGAGATGTGTATCCACGGTATCGGGGCGTTGAAGCTGACTGTAGAGGATCCGCTCAAGCGCCGATGGGAGCGCGGTGTCTACATGGGCGAGGACTCCACGCATCACGATGCAGTGCGCCGCCACCGCCCCGACGTCGTACTTCGGTCCGAAACAGCATAAGGGCATAGGCGGGCGGGAGGATCGAAAATCACGCGTCTATACGCGCGGTAGCTGCCCGAGCAGGAAGCCCGGGCAGCGGCACTTAGTCTGGTCTTACCAGCCG
>CAXTNG010000020.1:0-14838 GCA_964245475.1 uncultured Sphingomonas sp.
GGTCAAGGCGAGCGGCATGAACGCCTATCGCTTTTCGATCGAATGGGCGCGGATCGAACCCGAGCGCGGCGAGATCTCGCGGGCGGCGCTCGCTTACTACCACCGTATCTGCGCCACCGCGCGCGAGATGGGGATCGAGCCGGTCGTTACCTTGCACCATTTCACCAGCCCGCGCTGGATCGCCGCGCAGGGCGGATGGGAGAACCCGAAGACCGCGGACGACTACGCGCGTTACGCCAGCATCGCCGCGAAGGCCTTGGGCGACACGGTCGGCTGGGTCTGCACGATGAACGAGCCGAATGCGCAGGTGACGTCGAAGGTCGTCGTCAAGGACAAGCCGTGGGACAAGGAGCCGGCCGTCCTCGCCCAGGCGGCGGGCGCGGTCGGCTCGGAACGCTGGGGCTCCTATTTCCTCGGCAACCCTTATCGAGCGCGCGACACGATCATCGACGCGCACCGGAAAGGCCGCGACGCGATCAAGGGCGCCGCACCGCATGCGAAGCTCGGCATGACGCTGGCGCTGCAGGACAACCGCGCCGCGCCGGGCGGCGAGGCGCTGCTCCAGCGCATCTATGATGAGGCGCGCGCGCCCTTCTATGCCGCCGCGCGCGGCGACGATTTTATCGGCGTCCAGACCTACAATATCGGCTTGATCGGCCGCGACGGCTATTTGGAGACGACCGGCGCAACGATGCGCGACGCGGTCGGCAACGACGCGACGCCGACCGCGCTCGTCGCCACTGCGACCGAGGCGCATCGCGCGACCGGCCGGCCGGTGTTCGTCACCGAAAACGGCATCAACGCGACCGACGACCGCCAGCGCGTCCGCCACTTGCGCGCCTCGGTCGACGGCCTCGCGACGGCGGTCGACGGCGGGTTGCCGGTGCTCGGCTACATGCACTGGAGCCTGCTCGACAACTTCGAGTGGAGCTCGGGCTACGTCCCCCGCTTCGGCCTGGTCGAGGTCGACCGCACCACCTTCCGGCGCACCCCGAAGCCGAGCCTCGCCGCCTATCGCGCCAAGATCGCGGAGATGCGGCAGCGCCACCGCTGGGCGTGAGGGTTCCGGCAAGTCGGTGGATTTGCCGGAGGGAACCAGGCCGGGCAGTCGTGAGCGGCTGATCAGACGCAGATTGTGGCTTCACATCGCCAGCAGCACCCGGTTGGCTCAAGCGTCCTCGAGTACACGCACCGGGCAAGCGCGGACACGCATGGGAACGGGCAGCAGACAGTCCGGCAACGGCTTCGGCGGCACGGGAACGACATGCTTTGTCGATGGCGGCTCGTCTCGCCGCCACGGCTTCTCGGAGGGCCCGAGAAGTTCTCGCACCGCGAGCGCCATCGGAACGCCGAAGCTGAGCCCGCCGCTCAGCAGTATGAAGGTCAGGGACGTCATCTTACCAGGGGATCAAACATAGGGGGCGCCTATTCCGCAGTCCACCCGCCGTCGACGAGGCTGGTACCGGTAACGAGGGCGGACGCGTCTGAGGCGAAGAACCGCCGCATGTCGGCAAGGAGCAGTTCCGGCTGCTCCAGCGCTGCGAAGTGGCCGCCGACGGCCGGCTCCGTCCAGTGGACGACATCATAGGTCTTCTCTGCCTGCGAGCGCGGCGGTGGAGGAAAGACCGGGTCGGGGAACGCGGCGACTCCGGTCGGCACGGCAATGCGCGTTGCGGGTGGGAACTGGCCCGAGCCTTCGAGCACGCGCCCGCGGTACATCCAGGTCGAGGTCACGAAGGAGTCCTCGACCAGGTAGAGCATGATGTTGGTGAGCAGCAGGTCCTCGTCGAAGGCGCGCCACAGGTCCGGACGCCCCTGCTCGTCGCGCGGCACGTCGGACCAGGCGCCGAACTTCTCCAGAATCCACGCCGCCACGCCGACCGGACTGTCGCTCATCGCCACGCCGAGCGTCTGCGGCCGCGTACCCTGCTCCTGGCTGTAGCCGCTCTCCTCCCTGGCCAGCTTGGCGCGCCGCGTCGCCCAGGCGAGCTCGTCCGAGGTCGCGGGCAGCGCATCCTCCGCCTGAATCAGCACCATGTTGAGGTGAAGCGCCGCGACCGCATCGGGGTGGCCGTGCGCCATCCACGCCCCGATCGTCGCTCCCCAGTCTCCGCCCTGGACCAGGTAGCGGCCCGCACCGAACAGCTCGACCATTAGCCGGTGCATTAGCTCGGCGGTGTGCCGCGGCCCGATCGGCTCTGCCGGCCGGCCCGAGAAGGCGTAGCCGGGCAGCGAGGGGACCACGACATCGTGGCCGTCTGCGACAAGCGGAGCGATCAGCGCCTCGAACTCGATGAACGAGCCGGGCCAGCCGTGGAGCAGCAGCAGCGGCGGACGCGAGCCGTTGCCGCGCGTATGGACGAAGTGCAGCCGCTGCCCGAGCATTTCGGCCGTGAACTGCGGCAGCGCGTTGAGCCGCCGCTCCTGCGCGCGCCAGTCGAACCGGGTCAGCCAATGCTCGACGAGCCGGCGGAGATCGGCGAGGCCGACTCCAGAGCGCCAGCCGCCGGCGTCAGGCACCGCATCCCAGTCGAACGCCGCGACCCGCTCGCGGATGGCCGCGAGCTTCGCGTCGGGCACGGCGATGGTGAACGGTTCGGCCATGAGCGATCCGGGCGCTAGCGGGTGTGAGCCTTGCGGGCGAACAGCGCCGTGGCAAGGCCGAACAGGGTATGGACGGCCGGGTGCCGGACGGCGCGGAACGGCTTCTCCCGCCACGGCATCGGCGTGACGTCGAGCGCCGGCCCAGTGAGCCCGTAAGCCGTAACGAAGAACGCCATTATGATCCTTCGAAAGCGGCCTGCAGCTGCTCGGCCGTCGCGAGGTGGGCCGAGATCACCGGCACGGCGGACGCCGCCGCCCGTCGGACGGCAGGCTGATCGCCCGCGGCGGCATAGCTCTGCTGCACGACTAGCGCCGAACGATGCGCGAGCGCCTGATGCCGCGCGTACGCCTTGTCGAAGTCTCGACCCGAGAGGCTCTGCAACGCGCCGAGCAGCCTCGCCTGGTCGTCGCTCAAGCTCATCGGCGGCGGCTGGAGACCGGCGTCCGCGGTCGCCTGCCGCAGGCTGCGGCTGGTTTCGGAGTGGTGCTGGATCATCGTCTGGGCAAAGGCGCGGACCTGGGGGTCAGCGCTCTGGGCAAGCGCCGCCTGACCTTCGAGGATCTCGAACTGGTCCGATTGGCCGGCGGCTTGGACGAACTCGCGGGTAGGACGAGAGCCCTGATCCTGCGCGAGCGCCGTGGCGGGCAGGGCGCCCGCAACACCGGCGGTGGCGGCGATCGTCAGAAGCGTGCGCATCGGCTGTCCCCTCATGGCTGCCCCTGACCGCCGCCGGCACCGTAGATGTTGCCAGTGGTGTAGCTGCCGTCGTCTTCCGCGAGCCGCACGAATATGCCGGCGAGCTCGGCCGGCTGGCCCGGCCGCCCGAGCGGCGCGGTCGAGCCGAAGGTGACGACCTTGCCCTGCTGCGCACCGCCCGAGATCTGGAGCGGCGTCCAAATCGGTCCCGGCGCCACGCCGTTGACGCGGATGCCCTTGGACCCGAGCTGCTTGGCGAGGCTCTTCACATAGTTCATCGTCGCCGCCTTGGTCTGCGCATAGGCATAGAGGTCGGGCGAGGGGTCATAGGCCTGCTCGGAGGTGGTGCCGATGATCACCGCGCCCGGTTCGAGCCGCGGCAGCGCGGCCTTGATGATCCAGAACGGCGCGTAGATGTTGGTCTTCATCGTCCGGTCGAACTCGTCGGACGTCACGTCCATGAGCGACGGGATGGACTGCTGGCGCGCGGCGTTCATCACCAGGATGTCGAGCCCGCCTAGCGCAGTGAACGCCTTGTCGACGAGCTGGCGGCAGAACGCCTCCGTACGGATGTCGCCGGGGATCGCTGCGGCCTTCCGTCCCTCGCGCCGGATGAGGTCGATCACCTCGCGTGCGTCGGGTTCCTCCTCGGGCAGATAGTTGATCGCGACGTCGGCGCCCTCGCGTGCATAGGCGATCGCCGCGGCTCGCCCCATGCCGGAGTCGCCGCCGGTAATCAGCGCCTTGCGCCCGCGCAGGCGGCCTGACCCGACATAGCTGGTCTCGCCATGATCGGGGCGCGGGTCCATCCTGCTCGCGAGCCCCGGCCAGGGCTGCTGCTGCGCCTTGAACGGGGGTTTGGGGTATTTGCTGCGTGGGTCCTGCTTCCCGCCGCGCGGAGCGGCAGTGCCCGCTTCCTGCGCCGAAGCCGGCGCAGCCACGGCGGCTGCCACGCCGAGCGTCGCCGCCGTCATCACCTGGCGTCTCGTGGTATCCTGCATGTTCCAGCTCATCCTTCGTGCGGCCCAACGATCAACCGCCGAGGACGACGGAGGTTTCGAGCACTTCACATAGATTTAGCAGTTCTTGAGCTCGCCGGAATTCGGACGGTAGATGGAGCTTCAGACCGCATGCGCGCGTACTGGACCCGGGCCGAAACAAAGCCTGATTGCCTCGAAACGGCATTGCTGATGATGATCGAGGCTGCCCGTCAGCTACGTGATGGCGCTATTTCGTTTAGTTCCTCGACACTTTTGCAGGCGAGGGGAGACGAAAGGAGTGCGCCACTCTGGTACAATACCGGCCGCCCCCTTCGCAGCCTGTAACCAAGACGATACATCGGTCGAACGGCCATCACGAATCGTTGGGTGAGCCGGGCCAGGTTGCTGGCACGCAACATCTTTTGGGAGAGAGCCGGTCGAGGGAGTGTCTGCAACATGGAAGCGCCACCGGTGGTGGGCTCTCGGCGCGGTCTTTCTCGTTCTGGCCGGAACGCTGGCGACCTATGCTAGGCTTCCGCGACGCTACACGGCCAGCGCCGGCGTGTGGTTGGATCGGCGTGCCGAGCCGGAGCTGGGCAGCACACGCGAACGGCCGCGCCGCGACCTGGAGATCGGCGTCCTCACCTCGCCTGCAGCCGCCGCGGACGTTGCCGGCGCACTGAACAGCGCGGGCGTGCGTGACGTTGGCCGGTTGGACATGGTCAAGGTCAATGCGCCAGGTGCGTCGCGCGCGGTGACGGTCAGCTACACCGCATCCGATCCGATGGTCGCGGCGTCCGTGGTCAACCGGCTGGTCGACCGATATGTCGCCTTCCGCAGCGACGATCGGGGGTGGGCAGCCACTTTGCGGCGTCGCCAGGACGACGCGAACGCCGCGCGCGGCGAGATGATGCGGGCGCGGTCGGCGGCAAGCGCCTACCGTGCGGTGATGGGTGCCGATGCGCGGCGCGGGGAAGCGGACCGGTTGGCGCGCGACTTGGCGGCCCTGCGCGCGCAACTGGCCGATCCGGCGAGTGGCGCCGCGACCGCGTCTCTGCGCGCGCAGCGCGAACAGCTCGGCGCCGAACTGACGCAGTTGCAGCAGCGTTATGGCCCACGCTATCCCGAGATCATCGCGCTCACCGCGCGCATCGCAGCGCTGGACGCCGAGATCGCGGCCGGGACACGGCGCGCCAGCGCTCTCGCCGGGCGCGCACAAGCGGTGCAGGCCCGGGCCGAGGAGCAGCTGGCGGAGAGCGCCGAGGCCGACGGGCGTGCCGATCGCCTCGACATGGTGGCGAGCGCGGCGGAGGACCGGTACCAGGCGCTGCTGGACGATGTCCGCCGGACCGAGGAGGCACGGCCTGTCCCCGGCGGCGCTCATGTGATCGCACGCGCCGCGATCCCCTCCACGCCCGAATTCCCCCGACCCTGGCCGTTCGCGGTGGGCGGCATGCTGGCCGCACTCGTGGCCGGTGGCGCGGTGGCGTTCCTCCGCGAGGCGCGGGTGCCGGGCTTCCGCACGCGGGCGGCGGCGGAGCGCAGGCTCGGGCTGCCGGTGATCGGCATGGTGCCCGATGCCTCCGAGCTGCCGGGCGCGGCGGCGTCCGGGACCCATCCCGGCGACCTCGTCCTGTCCGACCGGCAGTCGACCTTCGCCGCGGCGTTCAGGAGCATCCACGTCGGTCTTGGGCTGGGCAGGGGCAGCGATAGTCCCAGGTCCGTTGCGATATCGTCGGCGGTGGCTGCCGAGGGAAAGACCACCGTGTCGATCGGTCTGGCGCGCTCGGCGGCACTGGCGGGGCTGCGGGTGTTGCTGATCGACTGCGACATGCGCTTGCCCGCCGCGAGCCGGGCGCTCGCCCCGCAAGCGGACGCCGGCCTCGCCGACGTGCTCGGGGGCAAGGTCGAGTTCAAGCAGGCGCTGACCCGCGACGCCCCCTCAGGTGTCTGGGTGCTGTCGGCGCGGCCTGACGGACAGGCGGCGGCGGCCGGGCTCATCGGCTCGGACGCGATGGAGCGGCTGCTCGCGCGCGTCGCAGGCGACTACGACCTCATCGTGCTCGACGCGGCGCCAGCCCTGGCGCTTGCGGAGACAGCCGCGCTCGCGCGCCTTGCCGACACCGTGCTGCTCGTCGCCCGCTGGCGCGTCACGCCGGTCGGCGCCACCCGCCTGGCGCTTGACACGCTTCGGGATGCCGGCGCCAAGGTGAGTGCGCTGGCGCTCACGCGGGTCTTCACTTGACGCTATTCTCGGAGGCGCCATTTGCCTTAGAAGCGGCATCGGTTTGGGGGAGCGACGCAATGAAACGGGGAAGCGTACGATGAGGGGTTACGCGGTGTATGGAATGGCGCTCGTGACCGCAGCCGCGGGCGGCGCGGCGGCGCAGGAACGCGGCCCGGAAGCGACGCAGGAGTCTTCCGGCGGCGGGGCATCGGTCGGGAGCACCGGCACTCCCTCCAACGCGACCGCCACCGTCTCTCCCAGCACCGTCGCCGAGGCAGTCATGCGCCAGGACGCGCGCGAGGCGACGGATACGGGCCAACCCGCGTTCGGCGTTTCGCTCGGCACGTCGATCGCGTCCGGCGATTTCGGGACGGGGCAGGACTCGCGGGTTGTGTCGGTAGCGGTAGGCGCGCGCTACGCGGTCCGCACATTCCGGATCAGTGCCTCCATCCCTTATCTGAATGTCCGCAGCCGTGGCATCCTGTTCAGCGGCATCGACAGCACGCCGATCATCGCCGCAGGTGCGAGGCCGGGCGCACGGCGCGTGACCAGGGACGGTCTTGGCGACCTGACGATCGGCGGCGCCTATACGGCGCGCGAGAGCGGCTCGACGCCCGAGATCGAGCTGTCCGGCCGTGTCAAGCTGCCGACGGCGAGCAACGGCAGCGGATTGTCGACCGGCAAGGCGGACGTGTCGGCGGGCATTCAGGTCACCAAGACGATCGGCAAGGTGGCGCCCTTCGTGTCCGCCACCTACCGGATCTTCGGTGACCCGGCGATCATCGACCTGAACGACGGCATCGCGGCGTCGGCGGGCGCGTCGGTCGGCCTTGGCGACCGAGCGGTCGTGCTGTTCTCCTATCATTTCGCGGAAGCGGCGAGCCGCCTCGTGCGCGATTCGCACGAGCTGTTCGCGGGCGTGTCCGGGCGATTGCCGAACAGCAAGCTCCGGCTCACCGGCTTCGCGACCGCGGGCCTTTCCAGCGGAGCGGCGGCCCGTTCCGGCGGGGTCAGCCTGTCGCTCGACTTCTGAACTGGCGCCGACGGGCGGCCAGGGGCGAGAGCGACCGCCTGCCGTTCGTAGCCGACGGCAGCGCGACGCCCCGCATTCCCGACGGTGAGCGCATCTATGCGATCGGCGACGTCCATGGCTGCGTCGACCTGCTCGAAACGCTCATCGGCCTGATCCGCCGCGATAGTGCAGGACGCGACCCGGCGCGGGTGCGCATGATCCTGGTCGGCGACATCGTGAACCGTGGACCGGACTCGGCCGAGGTGATCCGCCGCTGCATGGCGCTGTCCCGCCGGACCGATCGGTTCGTCGTTCTGAAGGGCAACCATGAGACGCTGATGGTCGAGTCGCTGAGGGGCGATTTCACTGCGCTGGGCTATTGGCTGCGGGACGGCGGCGACGCGGCGCTGCTGAGTTGGGGCGTCGCCGAGGAGCTGATCGCGGAGGGTCCGTCGACCGAACTTCTCCGGACTGCCCGCGCCGCCATCCCCGCCGACGTTATCGGCTGGCTGGACAGGCTGCCGCTCCACAGCCGCATCGGCGACTACCTCTTCGTCCACGCCGGCATCCGGCCTGGTATCCCGTTTGCGGAGCAGGTCGCGCAGGACCTTCTCTGGATCCGGCAGGAGTTCCTCGGCAGCGACGCCGACCACGGCTGTGTCGTCGTGCATGGCCATTCGATCAGCGAGGACGGGATCGTCACCAGGCCGAACCGGATCGGAATCGATACGGGCGCGTTTCGCACGGGAGTTCTCACCGCGCTGGCGCTGGAAGGAGACCGACGCTGGTCGCTCGCCACCGATGGCAAATCCTGCTAGGAGCCGATGACGTCGTTTGCTGCCAAGCCGCGGAATAGCAAGGGTGAATGTCGTGACATCGACAGCCGATCAATGGGAGAGCGATCTGGCCGAGCTGCTCGGCCTCGACGTTGCACGCCCGCATCCGGGTGGTGTCCGGACACCATATCGCGCGAACATGGTCATCGTCGGCGCGCTGGCAATTGCCGCATTGCTGTCGGTGGGCATGGCGGTCCAGCGCCGGTCGGCGGCTTCGGATCGTTCGGCCAGCCAGGCGGACGTTCGGGTGGACGCGACCGGAACGACTGCGCCCAAGCCTTCGAAGGCGTTCTATGCGGCGCTGCCGCCCAGCGCCGCGATGCGGCCCAACGGTTCTTCGAATATGCTTGAGGCGGAACGGCCGGCACCCTCCGGCTCGACACATGCGCGTGCGCCTGAGTCGGACAAGCGGATGCGCGCCTTACCGGCGCGGGCGGAGCGAACCGCCGTTAGCGATCGACTCGCGGAGGTTATGTCGCATGTCAGGTTGGCCGCGACGGATAGTGCTGCTCCGGAGGTCGCCACCGGCAGCGTGGGGAAGGGTCCGCCCGCCGAGTCGTTCAACAACCACGCTGTCGACACGGCCCGCCGCCGCGCGGAAGAGGATGCTGTGTCCGGAGGCGTTCTGGTCGTCCCATTGCACTTGTTGCTTCCCGACGCGCCTCGCACGACGGGCCGCTCTCCGGCAGCAGGCAATGCGCGAACCCCGCCGGACAAGGAATCCGGCACGAGATCGGAGGGCAGCAAGGCGGAAGCCATAGACGCTCTCCGTTCGTTGCGTCGCCAATGACGCAGCATCTGCACCGGATGCGGCCGGCGGGTGCGCCAACAGCAGCAGTTAACTTCGAATGTTAATTACTTCCTAGCCGGCTTGTGCGAAGGCGATTGCTCAATATTACGGAGCCACGCGATGAGACGAGCTACATTCGCCGCCGCAATCGCGACTGTGATGTTACCGTCGCCGGCTGCGGCGATGCCCAACGCGTTCTGGATTTTCGGGTTCACTTTCCCGGCGCGTCACGATTTCGAGCGTGTCGCCGCTCGACAAGATGACTCGGTTCAGACGGCGCAGGCGGGTCCGACAAAGCTGGGACGCTGCGTTTTGGGAAGCCGCGAGTGCGACGAAGATAAGGCGGCAGCGCTCGAACTAAACCGCGAGCAAGTCTCAACGTCCATGTAACATGACCGACGCCGGACCGATGGGGCGATGACGCCAATTCGGGTGTCGAGAACATCTATGTTTTTGTTATTGATCAAACGTCGCTGCGGCGGCGGTGGCTGCCGATGCGTCGTGACATGAGGTTTGCCGCACCTTACGCTGATGGCGAGGTGCCGATGCCGGATGATCATTCGCTACTCGCCGCGATGGAGCAAGCCGCGCGTCGCGCGATCGCGCATCGCCGCACCGTAGCGGACGCGGAGCGGACACCGACCGCGAGCTACGCCGACATGCTCGCAGCATTTGACGGGCCGACGCCCGAGACCGGCGGCAACGCTGTCCAGATCATTGACGAACTGGTGGAGCGCGCCACGCCGGGCATCCGGGCGTCGACCGGACCCCGCTTCTTCGGCTGGGTGATCGGTAACTCGCATCCGACCGGCGTGGCGGCGGACTGGCTGACCTCCGCCTGGGGTCAGAACGGCGGCAACCTGCTCGCAGCTCCTGCCGCTTCGGCCGTCGAGGCGGTCGCCGCCGGCTGGCTGCTCGACCTGCTTCGTCTGCCTGGCGACGCTTCGGTCGGGTTCGTGACCGGTGCGACCGTCGCCAACTTCGTGTGCCTAGCCGCCGCGCGAAGCGAGATGCTGCGGCGCGCCGGGTGGGACGTGGAGGCCGACGGCCTGTTCGAGGCGCCGCCACTCGACGTGCTGATCGGCGCGGATGCGCACGCGACGGTGTTTTCGGGCCTCAAGTATCTCGGGCTCGGGGCACGCCGGGTGACCACGGTCGCCAGCGACGATGTGGGACGAATGCGCCCCGATGCGCTTGAGGAGGCACTCCGGGCTGCGGCCGGTCCTTCGATCGTCATCGCACAGGCGGGGCAGATCAACACGGGCGCGAGCGACCCGTTCGAGGCGGTCGTGCCGATCGCCAAGGCAGCCGGGGCGTGGCTGCACGTCGACGGCGCGTTCGGCCTCTGGGCGCAGGCCTGTCCCGAGCGCGCGGCGCTCACCGCCGGAGTCGAGCAGGCGGACTCCTGGGCGACCGACGGCCACAAGTGGCTGCAGACACCCTATGACTGCGGCTATGCCATCGTGCGCGACGCAGAGGCGCACCGCCGCGCGATGGCGATCTCCGCCAGCTACCTGCCGCCGGCCAAGGGGGCCGAGCGCGACCCGTCGGCCTATGTGCCCGAGTTGTCCCGCCGCGCTCGGGGCTTCGCGACCTGGACGATGATCCGGCAGCTTGGGCGGAGGGGCATCGCCGACATGATCGAGCGGCACTGCCGGATCGCGCGCTACATGGCGGAAGCGCTCGCGGCGGAACCCGGGGTGGAGCTGGTCTGCCCGGTCGAGCTCAACCAGTTCATGATCCGGTTCGGCGGCCCTGGCGAGCACGGGGATGCCGCGACGCTCGCCACCGTCGCGGCGATCCAGGCCGATGCCGTCGCCTTCATCGGCGCGGCGCAATGGCGCGGTCGCTGGGTCATGCGGGTGTCCGTCACGTCGATCGCGACGACGATGGCGGACGCGGAGAAGACGCTGGCGGCCGTGCTCACGGCATGGCGGGAAGTGGGGCGTTCCAACGGTCCGAGAGGCTGAACACCTTGCCTGGTGCGAGCACGATACACGCTCTGGCTTTCCCGCTGGACCTTGTCGGGAATTGATGGTGTCGCGATCGACCGCGCCCGATCGCCATCAGCCGGGCGAAGCGGCAGAGCCGGCCAGCAGCCCGCCGTCGATGTTCACTTCCGTGACGGTGACATAGGTCGCCTCGTCCGACGCGAGCATGACCGCGATGGCTGCGACTTCATCTGGCATCCCGAACCGCCTCAGCGGCGTGTCCGCGACGAACGCCTGCATTCGCGCGTCGCGATCAGGTCTGGTTCCCAGCATCGGCTCCCAAATCGGCGTGAGCATGGCAGCCGGGGTGACGTTGGATCATTTTAAAAAACTCCCGAGAACGCGACAATCCTACGGCGCCCGGCCTTTGACTGCAATTTCGACACGCCGTCCCTCAGGGGGCAATAGCGTCATCGTAGCGCCAAGATCGCGGCGACCACCTCCCGATTTCGTGGAGATCACCGACGCATTGCCCGACGAACGCGCGCCAAATTCGCTCTGGCAAGTCGCGCCGGTGTGTTGCCAAACCGCTGGCGCACGCACACACCCTGGACCGGCACAAGCGGGGGAATCATGCGGATCGACAGGCGCACGTTCGTGGCAGGCGGCGTGGCAGGCGCGCTCACCTCGACATCGGCGATCGCCGGCGTTGCAGAGCCGCCGCTCGGCCCCGCACTTTCCACATTCGTCGCGGCATATATGGCGGCGCGCGATGCGCCCGGCATGGTCGTGGGCATGGCCGACGCCAAGGGCTGGAGCGACACAACATCCTACGGCGTCGCGGACCTCGGCACGCGCCGTGCCATCCGCCCCGACGAACGGTTCCACATCGGCTCGATCACCAAGTCGTTCACCGCCTTGATGATCCTCCAGCTTGTCGAGGAGGGAAAGGTCAGGCTCGACGCCGACATTACCACCTACCTGCCCGATTTACCGCTGAGGACACCCTTCGGACGCGTGACCGTCCATCACCTGCTCTGTCATGCGTCAGGCGTGCCGAGCGATCCGGCCGCACCGGGCTGGCCGAACCAGAGTGTCGAGCAGGCGTTCGCGCCGGGCACCCGCTTCCACTATTGCAACCTGGGCTACGCCTGGCTGGGGCAGATCGTGGCCGCGCGCGGCGGCGAGACCTGGGCGCAGGCACTTCATCGGCGCATCCTCGACCCGCTGGGGATGAGTCGGACGTCGGCGCTGATCGGCGCGGGCATGCGGCGCTTCGAGGTGCCGAGCTATGTGCGGCGCGAGGACGATCGGCCGTATCCGCGTCACGGCGCGCTGACGCGCGCGGCGCCGCAGACGTTCGTCGCGGCGAGCGGCTGCATCGCCTCCACCGCGGGCGACATGAACCGCTATATCGCGATGCTGGTCCGCCGCGGGGCAGGACCGAAAAGCCGTCTGTTGTCACCCGACAGCTTCGCGCTGATGACCGGGCGTCATATTGCGGCGGCGGAGCTCGGCGCGCAGGCTGGCTACGGTTACGGCTGGATGATCGACCGGGTCGATAGTCACGACGTGATTCGCCACACCGGCGGCATGGAATCCTTCATGTCGTCGATCCACGTCGATCTGGAAGCGGGCGTAGGTGCCTTCGCTTCGATCAACGCGCAGCAGAACTACAGGCCGGTGCCGGTGACCGCCTACGTGCTCGGCCTCTATCGTGCCCGGTCGACCGGCTCGGCGGTGCCAAAACCGCCGAGCAGCGATCCGGATGGCGGCCTCAAGCTCGCCGACTACACGGGTGAGTATGGCACCGGTGATGGCGGCACTGCCAGCGTCACCTCGGCGGCAGGGCGCCTGCAAATCGTGATCGGCGGCCGGCGTCTCGCGCTCGAGAGCCTCGGCGACGACAAGTTCGTCTGCCTCGATCCGCGCTACCGCCTGTTCACCTTCCTGTTCAGGCGCGAGGTGCCGCTGTCGCAGGCGGTCGAGGGCAAGCCGAACCCGGTGCTCGCAATCGACTGGGCACGCGACAGCTATGTCCGGCGTGGCGCGCAGGCGCCGGTCGTTGCCGAGCCGGACAAGGCGACACTCTCCGCCTCGCAGCTCAGCGATTACGAAGGCTTCTATGCTGCCGACGGCGGCTGGCTGCGGTCGGCAAGGGTAATGGTGCGCGCCGGGCGGCTGTGGGTCGACACGTTCGACGGAGTCGCACCGCTGGAGAGCCTCGGGTCCGATCGGTTCCGGTTCGCGGACGAGCCCGCGAATCCAGAGACGCTCGCCTTCTCGCCGGGATCGGTGTCGCCGCGCACCCTGTCGATCTCGGGCATCGCGATGGTGCGTTTGGGCGAACCGTTCATGGAGCTGGCTTGAGCACCGCGTCCAGCGCTGCGTAAAAGCCTCCAGCGGCCGCTCGCCGGCGGCGCACTATTCTGTTGCCTTGCAACACGCGCACGATATGACGGGTCGTGAAGTTGGGCTTGCCCGGCTTCGAAGATCGCGCCGGTGCCCCGCGAGGGGCTTGAAACGGGAATGCGGAAGGGATGCGCGAGTGTCCTCAACCGCGGCTGTCCCTGCAACTGTGAGCGGCGAGCGAGATGCGCAGGCGCCGGGCGTAAGCCCTGCGCAGCCACTGGGGCGACCTGGGAAGGCGTGCATCGAGCTGTGACCCGCGAGCCAGGAGACCTGCCGGCGCCGTCGCTTGAGCCCGAGGTCCAGGGGATGGCCGGGGCACGGAGTACCTCCGTCAGAGCGACAGATGGGTCCTGGCAAAGTGTGACTTTGCCGGGCGCCCAGAAGCCTTGCGGCCGGGGCCGCAGGCGGCATGCAGGCCCGGACTCCGCGTCCGTCCGGCCCGCTTGCCGGTGTTCGCTCGACGGCGAACGGCCCCACCGCGCCTGTTGAGCTGACGCGGGGGTAGAAGACACATGATCAAGACGTTCGTTTGGCTGGCGGCGCCGGCATTTCTCGGCGCGGTCGCCACGCCGGCGCTCGCGCAGAGCGTGCCGACCGACAAGACCGAGCCGACCGACGCGCAGGCCATCCGCGGCGACGATGTCGTCGTCACCGGCAGCCGCGCGACCGGCGGCACGCCCGCCGACCAGCTCGGCTCGTCGATCACAATGCTCGATAGCGAGGCGCTGCAACAGCGGCAGACGCGCGTCATCTCCGACATCCTGCGCGATGTGCCGGGCGTCGAGGTCAGCCGGAGCGGCGCGGTCGGCGGGCTCACCCAGGTCCGCATGCGCGGCGGCGAGAGCAACCATACGCTCGTCCTGATCGACGGCATCGAGGCGTCCGATCCGTTTCAGGGGGAGTATGACTTCGCACAGCTGATCGCCGACGATGTCGCCAGGATCGAGGTGCTGCGCGGGCAGCAATCGGCGCTCTACGGCTCGGACGCGATCGGCGGGGTGATCCACTATATCACCGCGTCCGGCGCTGAGCGGCCCGGCTACAGCGCACGCGCCGAATACGGGTCGGACGACACCTTCTCGGCCGCGGCGCGCGCGGGCGGCGTGGTGGGCAAGCTCGACTACGCCTTCTCCGGCGGCTACAACCGCACCGGCGGCTATCCGGTGGCGGTCGGCGGGTCGCGCGACATCGGCGCCGAGATCTTTACCGGCTCGGGCAAGGTGAACCTGAATGTCGCCAGCAACCTCCGGCTCCGCGCGGTGGCGCGCTATACGCACACCGATGCCGACACGACCGGCACCAGCGCGTTTTTTTTTTATGATTTGGAGTGCACCGAGATCTACACCAAC
>CAXTNG010000020.1:14848-22046 GCA_964245475.1 uncultured Sphingomonas sp.
GCCAGCGCGGCGTCGAGGGACGGCTCGGGGAGTCCCGGGGCGCGGGCGAGGTCGGCCGTCACCGCGTCGAGCCCCCTCTGCACGGCGGGCGGCAGGCCGCCGTGCACGGTGGCGGCGACGCGGCCGTCGCGCAGCGTGAGTGCGGCGGTGGGGCCGGCGGCGCCGTACCTCAGCACCACCTCCACCAACCGCGCGTGGCTCGGCCTCGTGCGCGCCGAGCTCGACCTGCTCGACGGGCGCTGGACGCATGCGCTCACCGGCCAGATCAACGATAACCGGCGCGCATCGTTCGGCGGCGCGACCGGCCGCACCCGGACATCGGCCAACGAGGGCCAGCGCCTGAAGGGCTCCTACGACACCAGCATCACCTTCGGCGAAGCCTCGGCGCAGCACCGCGTGACGCTGGCGGCGGACTTCGAGCGCGAGACCTTCCGCAACCTGCCGCCGGCGGGGCCGCAGCCGCTGTCGACCACGCGCGAGTTCGAGAACACCGGCCTGGTCGCGGAATACCGCTTCTCCGCGGGCGAGCGCTTCGCGATCGGCGGCGCGATCCGGCACGACGCCAACGACCGGTTCGGCGATGCGACCACCTATCGCGCATCGGCGAGCGTCAGGGTCGCCGATCCGCTGCGCATGCGCGCCGCCTATGGCACCGGCATCAAGAACCCGACGCCGTTTGAGCTGTACGGCTTCTCGAACAGCAGCAGCGTGTTCGTCGGCAACCCCAATCTGCTGCCGGAGAAGTCTAAAGGGTGGGAAGCGGGTGCCGACCTGGTGTTCGCCGGCGACAAGGTGAGGATCGGCGCGACGTACTTCGATTCGCGGCTGACCGACGAAATCTACTTCGCCTTCTCGCCGACCTTCGTCTCCTCGCCCGGCAACCGCACGACTGATTCGACCCAGCACGGCATCGAAGTCTTCCTGGCGGCGCGGATCGACGACCGGCTGCGCGTCGACGCTGCCTACACCCACCTCAAGGCGCGCGAGAACGGTGCCGAGGAAATCCGGCGCGCGCCCGACATAGCGAGCCTCAACGTAACCTGGATGCCGGTGGAGGCGGTCAGCGTCACCGCGACCGCGCGCTACAATGGCCGCGCCTTCGACAGTAACTTCACCCTGCTGCCGGGCTTCCCGCCGCGCGTCCGCTTCGACGACTTCACCCTCGTCAACCTCGCGGCGGAATGGCGGTTCACGCCGCAACTGACGGCCTTCGGACGGGTCGAGAACCTGTTCGACGAGGATTATACGGAGGTGTTCGGCTATCGGACACAGGGCCGCACCGCGACGGTGGGCGTGAGGGCGAGCTTCTGATGCGACTGCGCCGACGCCTTGTCCTCGCAACGGCGCTCGGCGCAGCATCATGCGCCGGGGCGAACCCGGACGTGCCCCGCGCAACCGCGCATCCCGTCCGGGTGATGAGCCTGAACCAGTGCACCGACCAGCTCGTGCTGGCGCTGCTGCCGCCCGAGCGGATCGCGTCGGTCACCTGGCTCTCGCGCAATCCCGGCAGCTCGCTGATGGCGGGCGCGGCGCGGCGGGTCGGGATCAACCATGGTCTCGCCGAGGAGGTGCTGGCGCAGAAGCCGGACCTCGTGATCGCCGGCTCCTATACGACGCCCGGCGTGCGCAACACGCTGAAGCGGCTCGGCTACCCTCTGGTGGAGATCGACAACGCCGACAGCATCGCCGACGTGCGATGGATCACGCGGCAGGTGGCGGCGGCGGTGGACGAGCGGCCCCGCGGCGAGGCGCTGATTGCCTACATGGACGCGAAGCTCGCCGGGCTCGCGCTCGACCGCGGACCCCCGCTCCGCGTCGTCGCCTGGGACCGCAGCGGCTTCTCGGCCGGCGAGGGTACCCTCTACGACGCCGTCCTGACCGCCGCGGGTGCCCGCAATCTGGCGCGCGCCCCGATGGCCGTGGACTACCGCAACCCCGACATCGAGACGCTGCTCCGGGCAAATCCGGCGCTGATCGTGCAGGGCTCGGGCGAACCCGCCGGTTTCAGCCTCGGCAACGATGTGATGGGACACCGGCTCGTGCGGCGCTATTGGGGGAACCGCATGCTCGGCATCCCGCAAGCCTATTACGTCTGCGGCACCCCCGCGCTGGCGGACGGCGCGATCCGGCTGCGAGCCCAGTTGCGCGCTGCGGCGGACCGCGCGGGCCCGGCGCTGCCGATCGGGAGCGGGCTGCGGTGAGCCGCTGGCTGGTGCCGGGCCTGCTGACGCTCCTGCTCGCGCTCGGCCTTGCGTCGCTGCTCGCGGGAACGGTGTGGCTGTCGCCCGCGGAGCTGCTCGCCGCCTTCGCCGATCCCAAGCCGAGCCTCGCGCGCGTCATCGTCACCGAAGTGCGCCTGCCGCGGCTGGTGCTGGCGCTGCTGGTTGGCGGCATCCTGGGGCTGTCGGGCGCAGTGCTCCAGGGGCTGCTGCGCAACCCGCTCGCCGAGCCCGCGCTGCTCGGCGTGTCGTCGGGCGCGTCGCTCGGCGCGGTGGTCGCGCTCTACTACGGCTTCGCCGCCGCCTTCACGCTCGCCGCGCCGCTGTTCGCACTGGTGGGCGCGCTGCTGACGATCGGCGTGGCGCTGGCCCTGTCGCGGAAGGGCGGCACGCTGTCGCTGATCCTGGCGGGAGTTGCCGTCTCGACGGTCGCAGGTGCCGGAGTCAGCCTGGCGTTGAACCTCGCGCCGAGTCCTTACGCAGCTTATGAGATCATGACCTGGCTGATGGGCTCGCTCACCGACCGGAGCTGGGATCACGTCCTGCTCGCCGCACCGTTCATCGTGGTCGGCGCAGCCCTGCTGCTGCTGACCGGCGGCGCGCTCGACGCGCTGGCCTTGGGCGAGCGGCAGGCGGAGAGCCTGGGCATCAACGTCCGCCGCGTCCGGTTGCTGGCGCTGTTCGGCACCGCGCTCGGCGTCGGCGCGGCGACCGCGGTGACCGGCGCGATCAGCTTCGTCGGGTTGGTGGCGCCGCATCTCGTCCGGCCTCTGGTCGGGCATCGGCCCGGCGCGACCCTGGTCCCGGCGGCGCTCACCGGTGCCGCGATCGTGCTCGCCGCCGACGTCGCGACGCGCGGCTTCCGCTTCGGTTCGGACGTCAAGCTCGGCGTCTTCATCTCGGTCTTCGGAGCGCCGTTCTTCCTCTGGCTGGTCCTGCACCTCAGGAAGACCGCCCCATGAGCGCGCTGACCCTGGAGGGGGTGACGGTCCGCCGCGGCGCGCGGCGCGTGCTCGAGGAGGCGCATGCGACCTTCGCGAGCGGGCGGCTGACCGCGGTGATCGGCCCAAACGGTGCGGGCAAGTCGACCCTGCTCGACGTCGCCGCAGGGCTGCTGGCGCCGGCTCTGGGCATCGTCTGCCTGGGCGGCACGCCGCTGACCGCGCTGCCGCGCAAGGCGCTCGCTGTCCGCCGCGCCTATCTGCCGCAGAACCCGCGCGTCGACTGGGCGATCAGCGTCGAACGTGTCGTCGCGCTGGGGCTCACGCCGCACCTGCCGGCGTTCGGCGGCTTGCCCGACTCGTGGCGACCGCGGATCGATGCCGCGCTCGACCGTTTCGATCTCCTCGATCTGCGCAGCCGCCCCGCGACCCAGATCTCGGGCGGCGAGCTCGCCCGCGTGATGCTGGCGCGCGCCACCGTCGGCGAGCCCGAGCTGCTGATCGTCGACGAGCCGACCGCCGGGCTCGACCCGCGCCATGCGCTCGACGCCGGGCGACGGCTGCGCGGGCTGGCGGATGCGGGCTGCACGGTGGTGGTGGCGCTCCACGACCTCGACCTCGCGGCGCGCATTGCCGACGACGTGGTCGCGCTGAAGCATGGCCGGATCGCGGCGCAGGGCGCGGCTGCCGACACCTTCGCCGCGCCGACCCTCAGCGAGCTGTACGATGCCGAAGCGCGTGTCACGCGCAATGCGGACGGTGTCACGATCCGCTTCGTCGAATAGGAATTCGGCGGCGGCCGAGGACCTACCGGAAGGTGTAGGGGATGATGCTGCGCGTGTCCGGGTCGACGCGCAGCTCGCGTCCGGCGGGAGGAAAGGCGCGCTGTTCGCAATCCTGCCGCGGGCAGATGCGGCACGATGGGCCAATCGGCGTCGCGCTGCCCTGGCCGGACAGGTCAAGCCCGTCGGCATAGACGAACAGCGCCGCATGCTCGACCTCGCAGCCGAGCGCCAGCGCATAGCGGCGCGGCGCGCGGCGGAAGCTGGTGGTCGGCTTGGTCAGCCCCTTGGCGATCGATATATAGCGCGTGCCGTCCGGCGTTTCGGCGAGCTGGGTGAAGATGCGGTCGGGTATTGCGACCGCCTCGTGCACCACCATCAGCGGGCACGTACCGCCGAACTGGGCGAATTGCAGCCGGGTCGCCGAATGGCGCTTAGTGACGTTGCCTGCCATGTCGACCCGGCAGAAGAAGAACGGCACGCCCTGCTGCGCGGGCCGCTGCAAGGTCGAGAGGCGGTGGCACGCCTGCTCGAAGCTGACCGAGAAGAGGTGGCGCAGCTCGTCGATGTCGTGGCGGAGCCGCTTCGCCTCGGCGCGGAACCGCTGATAGGGCATGAGCAGCGCGCCGGCCGCGTAATTCGCCAGACCGACGCGCAGGAGCGAGCGGGCGGCCTCCGAGCGCAGCGGCGCTTCGGCCACCAGCTGATCCATGACCTCGCGCGCCTCGAAGTGCATCAGCTGATGCGCGAGCTGGAAGCTTTGCGTCTCCACCGGCTGAGGCGCGCCGATGACCAGCTCATGGCGCCAACGGTCGAAGCGGCGAAGGTCGGGGGAAGAGCCGACCGCTTCCTCGACGAACCGGACCCGATGCGTCTCGACCAGGCAGCGGTTGAGCGCCGCCAGCGGGTTGCCGGTGAGCCGCAGCCGGGCGGCGACCTGCTCGGCGCAGCGATCGAGCGGGTCGATGTAATTGTCGGTCGACTGGAACCAGTCGCGCACCTCCTCCCAAGGCAGGTGCGAAGCGTCGCGGCTGCCGGTCTCGACACGGTCGTCGAGCACGCGGAGCTGGTCCTGCGACCGCCGGAACGCGGCGTGCAGCGCGATCATCCGGCGCGTCACGAGCGGCTGCTGCTTGACCCCGCGCAGCACGACGTCGTCCGCCAGCCGCGCGGAGGGGATCGATGGGTCGGTACCCGCCTCGAGCGCGGCGACGAACACCGCGCTGCCGTCCTCGGGCGTCACGTCGCTCCAGTCGAGCGGGAACGAGCGTGACAGCGCCGAGACGACCGCTACGGTGAGCGGGCGGTCGCCGCTCTCGATCTGCGACAGGTAACTGACCGAGATGCCGAGGCGCTCGGCCATCGTCGCCTGGCTGTACCCGTAGCGGGCGCGCACCTCGCGCACGCGGTCGCCGGCGTAGATGCGGTGGCGATCGGCGGCCCGGGGCATGGCCGAGGGTGTATCTGCAAAACCGCTGATTGCAAGTTTGCAACATCACATTTGCATCGTGCGGCAAAGCGGCCGAAGGGCATGGGGAGGAGGGGCCATGTCGTCGACGATTGCCGAGCTTGAACGCCGTCGCGCTGCCGCCCGCATCGGAGGCGGGGAGCACAGGGTCGTCGCCCAGCATGCCAGGGGCAAGCTGACCGCGCGCGAGCGGCTCGACGTGCTGCTCGACGAGGGCTCGTTCGAGGAGCTCGACATGTTCGTCGAGCACAATTGTATCGACTTCGGCATGCAGGACCAGGTGTTCCCCGGCGACGGGGTGGTCACCGGAAGCGGCACGATCAACGGCCGGCTGGTTTTCGTCTTCTCGCAGGATTTCACCGTCTTCGGCGGATCGCTGTCGGAGCGGCATGCGCAGAAGATCTGCAAGATCATGGACATGGCGATGAAGGCCGGCGCGCCGGTGATCGGGCTGAACGATTCCGGCGGTGCGCGCATCCAGGAAGGGGTGGCGTCGCTGGGCGGCTATGCCGAGGTGTTCCAGCGCAACGTCATGGCGAGCGGCGTGGTGCCGCAGCTGAGCCTGATCATGGGGCCGTGCGCGGGCGGCGCGGTCTACTCGCCGGCGATGACCGACTTCATCTTCATGGTGAAGGACTCTTCCTACATGTTCGTCACCGGCCCCGATGTGGTGAAGACCGTCACCAACGAGGTGGTGACGCAGGAGGCGCTGGGCGGGGCAGTGACCCACACCACCAAGACCTCGGTCGCCGACAATGCCTTCGAAAACGATATCGAATCCCTGCTCGCGGCACGCGACTTCATCGACTTCCTGCCGCTGTCGAACCGCGAGCATGTGCCCGAGCGGCCGACCGACGACCCGTGGGACCGGCTCGAGAACTCGCTCGACACGCTGATCCCGGCAAACGCCAACCAGCCGTACGACATGCACGAACTGATCCGGAAGGTCGCCGACGAGGGCGACTTCTTCGAGGTGCAGCCGGCGCATGCGGCCAACATCATCTGCGGCTTCGGGCGGATCGAGGGGCGTACCGTCGGCTTCGTCGCCAACCAGCCGATGGTGCTGGCCGGCGTGCTCGACATCAACTCGGCCAAGAAGGCGGCGCGCTTCGTCCGCTTCTGCGACGCCTTCGACATTCCGATCGTGACCTTCGTCGACGTTCCGGGCTTCCTGCCAGGCACCGCGCAGGAGCATAACGGCATCATCAAGCACGGCGCGAAATTGCTCTTCGCCTATGCCGAGGCGACCGTGCCCAAGATCACAGTCATCACGCGCAAGGCCTATGGCGGCGCCTATGACGTGATGGCGTCCAAGCACCTGCGCGGCGACCTCAACTACGCCTGGCCGACCGCGGAGATCGCGGTGATGGGCGCCAAGGGCGCGGTAGAGATCATCTTCCGCGGCAGGACGCCCGAGGAGATCGCCGAGCGGACGGCGGAATATGAGGCTCGCTTCGCTAATCCGTTCGTCGCGGCGAGCAAGGGCTTCATCGACGAAGTGATCCAGCCGCACTCGACCCGTCGCCGCATCGCGCTCGGCTTGCGCAAGCTGCGCGGCAAGAGCCTCGAGAACCCATGGAAGAAACACGACAACATTCCTCTGTGACAGGACCTTCCGCGATGTCTTCCGACCCCGTCGTCATCCTCTCCTACGCCCGCACCCCGATGGGCAGCTTCCAGGGCAGCCTGGCGGGCGCGACCGCGATCGATCTCGGCGCGGCGGCGGTGCGCGCCGCGGTCGAGCGGGCCGGGGTCGATACCGCCGCGGTCGAGCGCATCTACATGGGC
>CAXTNG010000021.1:0-4607 GCA_964245475.1 uncultured Sphingomonas sp.
GGCTCGGGATGCGCAGCGAGGCCGCGGCGTCGGCGGGCGACAGCGCGATGATCACGTAGCGCCCCGTCGCTGCGCGCGCCGCAGGATCGGGCGCCAACGCGGCATAGACGTCGGTGACCGTCCGGCCTTCGACCCGGAACTGCGCGGGCGAGAGCCTGGCGCCGGCGACCGGCCTGCCGTATTCGAGCGCGATCGTGGTCAGCTTCTGGCCGTCGCCGAACACCTCCGTGATCGCGATCGCGTTCCGGATCGCGCCCGTCGCCGCAGTCGCGGTGCGCGAGCCGAACAGCAGCACGCCGCCCACCGTCACGCCGGTCGTCAGGATATCGCGTCTGGACCGCATGGCGGTCTCCTCAGGGGATGAAGCGGCCCGGCTTGCTCAGCCAGGCATCGGCATAGTCATAGGTCGTCTTTATGGTATCGCCGTACTGGCCCTGCGTTGTCTCGCACCTGGTGCAGGTGTTGTAGTTGTGGGTCGCGCCTTCGATGTAGGCGAGCGTATTGTCGCCGCCCTTGACGTGATCGTGGATGGTCTCCGCCGAGCCCATCTCGAAGCTGCCGGTCATCCCCATCGTCAGGAAGGGGACGGTGACGCCCTCGACGTTGCCGGGGTTGCTGCCCATCGTCGAGCGGAAGATCACGCCATGTTCGGCGGTCGGCGCGCCATAACCGAAGTCGGGGGTGGCGCGGATCGCATAGGTGCTGATAAAGCCGTTGACCGTGGTCTTGAGCGCGCCGCGATAGGTGCGCGACGGGTTGGTCATGGTGCTCGGCACGCGCACCGAATGCACCACCTCGGTGGTGACCGACCCGTCCTTGTGAACCAGCGGCCACGGCTTCTGCGTGTAGGCGAGCAGGCGCATGTCGGAGGCATAGAGCTTGTTGCCGGTGAACACCGCGCCGGCGATGATGAACGGCTCGTTCTCCTGATACTTGCCGTTGCCCGCCTTGATCGCGGCCTGGCGGGCGAGTGCCAGGTCGATCACGGCATTGTTGCGCCAGGCCTGCGCGGCGGTGAACTTGCGGACGAACTCGGGGCTGAAGGTCGAGCCTTTCGGGTCGAAGCCGTTGGCCGGGTTGTACATGTCTAGCGCCGGATCGATCGTCATGCCGTCGTCGTTGCCGACGGCGGGGTCGATGCCGGTCAGCACGTCGTTGGCGATGCCCCAATTGGGGTCGCCGAGGATCACGCCGTCGGCCTTGGGCAGCCCGGCGAGCGTGTCGGGGCATTTCCAGATGCTGGCCTCGGTGCGGCAGAAGCCGACGCCCTGCTCGGCGATGCTCTGATACGCGGTCATCACCGAGGCGCCGCCGCTATGCCCCCACAGGACGATCTTCTTGACCCCGGGGTAGGTGCGCAGGAAGCTGACCGCTGCCTTGCCGGTGAGCAGCACCCGATCCCAGATGCCATCGTTGAACTCGCCCGACTTGTCGTTCGCGTTGTTGGCGCACAGCACGCGGTAGCCGCGATGGGACAATTCCGTGCAGGAGGAGTGGCGCAGGTAATCGAGGGCCGAATGCATGGCGAACACTGCGATCTGTGCCTTGGGGCCGGGGTTCGCCGGCTCGTACAGCACCGCGGGCGCGCCGTTGCCGAGATAGACGAAGGTCGCCTTGATCGTCGGATCGATGGTCAACGGGTTGGTCGACTGGCGGGTGACCTGCGCCTGCGGCTCGTCCTGCGCTGCCGCCGGTGATGCCGTGACCGTCAGGCCTGCCGATACCGCCAGCAGCGCCAGCCTCGAAACATGCTTCATCGTCAGCCCTCCGTTCGATCGCATTGCGCGCGAGGGATTGCGGCGCCGATATCAGAAGGTCGGCCCTGTATATTGATTCGGTGTGCAGACGACGGGCCGGTCAGACCGCCGGATAGCGCAGCCGGCCGATGAAGCGCGACAGGCTTGGCCGGATCGCGGCGCGGCGCAGCACGCCGGCCTTGGCCTTCTCGAAGCGCATCAGGCCGTCGATGCGGCGCGAGAGGAAGGCGCGGGTTTCGGCCTGACCCTCGCTTTCGTCGTCGAGGAAGACTGCGATCGTCGAGCCGTAGACAGCGAGCAGGGTGGCGCGCTTGGTATAGTGGTTGTAGTCGGTCGCGGTGTCGCCGGCCAGCCGCCACATTCGGTCCGCCGTGCGCCAAGCCAGCCGGGCGGCGCGGGGAACGTTGGTGGGGAGCGCCAGCACGGCGAGCGCGCGGCGGAGCGCCTCGCGCTCGGGGGCGAGCGCGATCAGCCGCGCCTCGATCAGCGCGGTGATGCGCGCGCGGATCTTCATCGCGGCAAGCTGCTCGGGCGTGAAACGCGCCGCCATGGCTTCGTCGATCTGCGCGAACCAGGCGTCGATCATGTCGGCCGCGCCGCCGGGAAAGGCGAGGCGGGCGACGTCACGATCGGCCCCCGTGGCGTCGGCGGCCATGTCGCGCGCGGCGTCGCCCCAGCCGTCAAAGGCAGCGTTGGCGGCGATGCCCGGCGCCAGATGCGCGCGGAGCTCATCGAGGGTCATGTCGGCCGTCTCGGTCATGGCGCCTGAATGGGACCGCAAAGACCGCAGCGCAACCTTGCGGGAGGCGAACGTGCGCCACGCCAAGTTTTTCTTCTGGTGCATCGCAGCGCACGTCCCCCATCTCCGCCGAACGACATTCCAGGAGCCTCTCCCATGCCCAGCCTGTTCTCGCCCATCGCGCTCGGTGCGATCCACGCACCCAACCGCGTGCTGATGGCGCCGCTGACCCGCGGCCGTGCGACCCGCGACGCGGTGCCGACCGCGTTGATGGTCGATTACTACCGCCAGCGGGCGAGCGCGGGGCTGATCATCTCCGAGGCGACAGGGATCAGCCGCGAGGGGCTCGGCTGGCCCTATGCGCCGGGGCTGTGGAGCGACGAGCAAGCCGAGGGATGGAAGCCGGTGACGCAGGCGGTCCATGCGGCCGGCGGGCGGATCGTCGCGCAGCTGTGGCACATGGGGCGGCAGGTCCATTCATCGGTGATCGGCGGCCAGCCGGTGTCGTCCTCGGCGAGGCGAACCAACGGGCAGGCGCACACCTATGACGGCAAGCAGGATTATGAGGTCGCGCGCCCGCTCGCCCTCGACGAGATGCCGCGGCTGCTCGACGATTATGGGCGGGCGACGCGCAATGCGCTCGCCGCGGGGTTCGACGGGGTGCAGATCCATGCGGCGAACGGCTATCTGATCGACCAATTCCTCCGCGACGGCGCCAACGGTCGCGACGACCGCTACGGCGGCGTCCCTGAGAACCGCGTCCGCCTGCTCCGCGAGGTGACCGAGCGGGTCGCGAGCGTCGCTGGTGCCGACCGGACGGGGGTGCGGCTGTCGCCCAACGGCGAGTCGCAGGGGGTCGACGATTCCGACCCGGCCGCCGTGTTCGTGCCCGCCGCACGCGCGCTGGCCGAAATCGGCATCGCCTTCCTCGAGCTGCGCGAGCCCGGATCCGAGGGCAGCTTCGGCAGCACCGACGTGCCCAAGCTGTCGCCGCGCATCCGCGAGGTGTTCGCGCAGCCGCTGGTGCTCAACTCGGACTTCACGACGGTGGAGTCGGCGCAGGCCGCGATCGACTCGGGCGTGGCGGACGCGATCAGCTTCGGCCGCACCTTCCTGGCGAACCCCGACCTGCCCGAGCGGCTGCGCGCCGGCGCACCGCTCAACCCGGGCAATCCGCGCACCTGGTACAGCCAGGGACCGGAAGGCTATGTCGATTACCCGGCGCTCGCGCCCGCCGCGGTCGCCGTTTGATCGCAAGCCGCGGGATGCCGGGGGCTGCAACCTCGGGCAGACTCGCCGCGTCAACAATCGGGAAATGCGCGATGCTGATCGGAAAGAGCCTCAAGGTCGTGCTTGCCGGGGCGGCGCTGGTGTCCGCTGCTCCGGCACCGGACCGGTCGATGGGCTGGACCCCGGACGCCATCCCCTGGCAGCGGGCGGCGGCGAACGGCACGCGCTTTTCCCTGCTCGAAGGGCAGCGGGAGCGCCCGGGCGGCAGCTTCACCTACGCCTTCGCCATTCCGGCCGGTGTCTGGGATTCGCCCCACCGGCACAGCAGCACGGCGCGGGTATTCGTCACGTCGGGCGCGCTGTCGATCGGTTACGGCACGGCGGCGGACCACGCCAAGGCGGTCCGCTATCCCGCCGGCAGCGTGGTCGTGGTGCCTGCCGGTGCCTGGCACTTCGACGGATCGGACGTGGACACGGTGATCGTGGGTGTCGCACAGGGTCCATGGTCGACCGTGTATCTGGACAGATCGCTTCCTGCGTCGGCAGGGACACCGATCGCGCGGTGAATGATCGACGCCGCGGGTCAGCCGAACCGCTGCCTGAGCGCGAGCATGGCGAGCGCGGCCTTGGCCGCCTCGCCGCCCTTGTCCTTCTCGGCCGGGCGGGCGCGGGCGAGCGCCTGGGCTTCGTTCTCGGTCGTCAGGATGCCGTTGCCGATCGCCAACCCGTCCATGGTCAGCGCCATGATCCCGCGCGCGCTCTCGCCCGCGACGATCTCGAAATGATAGGTCTCGCCGCGGATCACGACGCCCAGCGCGACGAAGGCATCGTAACGCTCCGCCGCCAGCGCGATCGCGCCGGGCACTTCCAGCGCGCCGGGG
>CAXTNG010000021.1:4617-11388 GCA_964245475.1 uncultured Sphingomonas sp.
GGACGGTGACGGTCTCGTGGGCATGCCCCTCCGCCTCGATCGCCGCACGCGCGCCTTCGAGCAACAGGTCATTGAGGTGATCGTAGAAGCGCGCCTCGACGATGAGAATGTTTGCCATCAGGCGTCACCGGCAGGGATCGGGCGCTCGCCGACGATGCGCAGGCCGTAGCCGTCGAGGCCGACCAAAGTATGGTGGGTGTTGGTGAGCAGCACCATCTCCTCGACGCCCAGCTCGGTCAGGATCATCGCTCCGACGCCGTAGTCGCGAAGCTCCTCCATGTCGGGCACCGTTTCGCCCGCCTTGCGCCGGACGGCGGCGGTGAAGGCGTCAGGCCGCGGCTTGTTGATCACGACAATGACCCCCGCCCCGTCCGCTGCGATCATCTCCATCGAGCGCTGGAGCATGCCCGAGCGCGAGTCGGCATCGGCAAACAGGTCGCCGAATGGGCTGAACGCATGCATGCGGACCAGCGTCGGTCGTTCGGGGTCGATGCGGCCCTTGACCAGCGCGACCTGCTCGGTGCCCGCGGCCTTGTTCCAAAAGGTCATGACCGTCCAGTCGCCGCCCCAGCGGCTGCTGAAGCGCGCCTCGGCGCGGCGCTCGACGAGGTGGTCGTTGCGCAGGCGATAGGCGATCAGGTCACGGATGGTGCCGATCTTGAGCCCGTGGAGTTGCGCGAAGGCGACCAAGTCGTCGAGGCGGCTCATCGTGCCGTCCTCGTTCATGATCTCGCAGATCACGCCGGACGGGTTGAGGCCTGCGAGGCGCGACACGTCGACCGCCGCCTCGGTGTGCCCGGCGCGGACCAGCACGCCGCCGTCGCGCGCGACCAGCGGGAAGACATGGCCCGGCGTGACGATCTCGTTCGAGCCCTTGCTGGCGTCGATCGCGACCGCGATGGTGCGGGCGCGGTCGGCCGCCGAGATGCCGGTGGTGACGCCGTCGCGCGCCTCGATCGAGGTGGTGAAGGCGGTCTCGTGGCGGGTGCCGTTGTTGCGGCTCATCAGCTGGAGGCCGAGCTCGTCGACGCGGCGCTTGGCAAGCGCAAGGCAGATCAGGCCGCGGCCGTGCTTCGCCATGAAGTTGATCTTCTCGGGCGTCGCCATCTGCGCGGGGATGACCAGGTCGCCCTCGTTCTCGCGGTCCTCGTCGTCGACCAGGATGAACATCCGGCCGTTCTTGGCCTCGTCGATGATTTCCTCGGGGCTTGAGAGGAAGGCATGACGGAGGCGGGCGAACTCAGCGGGTTTTCGCACGATAATGCTCCATGCGCTGCAGGTAGCGGGCGAGGACGTCGATCTCGATGTTGATCCTGGCACCGGGTTCGAGGCGGCCGAGCGTGGTCACTGCCTGGGTGTGGGGGATGAGGTTGACCGCGAAATGGGTCTCGCCATCCCCATGTTCGCTGGTGTGATCAGAGACCTCGTTGACGGTGAGCGAGACGCCGTCGATCGTCACCGAGCCCTTGGGCGCGAGGCAAGGGGCGAGCGCGGGGGGCACGCGGATGCCGACGCGTTTGGAGTCGCCTTCGGGGCAGATTCCGAGAACCTCGCCGACGCCGTCGACGTGGCCGGTGACGATATGCCCGCCGAGCTCGTCGCCGAGCTTCATCGCGCGCTCCAGGTTGAGCGCGGCGCCTGTCCGCCACTGGTCGGGCGCGGTGCGGCTGAGCGTCTCGCCGGACACGTCGACCGCGAACCAGCCGGACCCTTTATCGACGACGGTGAGGCAGACGCCCGAGCAGGCGATCGACGCGCCGAGGTCGACGTGCGCGGTGTCGTAGGCGGTCTCGACCGTCACGCGCGTGTCGCCCCGCGGCTCGATGGCGCGGATGCGGCCGACGTCGGTGACGATCCCGGTGAACATGGCCGCGCTCCTAGCGCGTCCTCTCGTAGATTTCGAGGGTGTCGCTGCCGAGCTTGCGCATGTCGGAGCGTTGCCAGCGGCCGTGTGCGTCGGCGAGCGCGGAAAGGCCGATCCCTGCCAACGCGGAAAGGCCGCCGCCGATCAGGATCGGGGCGCGGTAGAGGAGGAGGCGATCGACGAGTTCGGCGGCGAGGAAGGCTGCGGCGGTCCGCGCGCCTCCTTCGACGAGGAGGTGGTCGACGCCGGCGAGGTCGGCGATGGCTTGGGGGGAGTTCACCACTTCCCACACCCCTTCGTCGCCCCGGACTTGATCCAGGGCTAGGCTGCCTTGCTGCGCAGAAGAAGAAGCGGGACCCCGGCTTAAGGCCGGGGTGACGGGTGGGTTTGTAGTGAGCAGCACCCGTCTCGGCGATCGCCCCTCCAGCCCCACCAGCCGCACGTCGAGCTTCGGCGCGTCCGCCTCGAACGTGCCGCGGCCGACCAAGATCGCCTCATGCCGGCTGCGCTCCAGATGCGCGTGGGCGCGTGCCTCGGGGCTGGTGATCCAGCGGCTCTCACCGCCTGTGAGCGCGATGCAGCCGTCAAGCGAGGTCGCGAGCTTGAGCGTGACGTGCGGGCGGCCATGACGCTGGCGGGTGAGGAAGCCCGCCATCGATCGTTCGGCTGCGGCGGCGGCGGGGCCGATGGTCAGCGCGACGCCCGCCTCCTCCAGCGCCCGGAAGCCGGCGCCGTTCACCGCCGGAAACGGGTCGCCGGTCGCCGCCACGACGCGCGCGATGCCCGCGTGGATCAGCTCGCCCGCGCAGGGTGGCCCGCGGCCGGGCCGTGCGCAGGGTTCCAGCGTGACATAGGCAGTGGCGCCGCGGGCGCGCTTCCCCGCTTCGGCCAGCGCCATCGCCTCGGCATGCGGCCGTCCGCTCGGCTGGGTCCAGCCGCGCCCGACGACGCGCCCCTCGCTCACGATCACGCAGCCGACGCACGGGTTGGGCGCCGTCCGCCCGCGCCCACGCTCGGTGAGCGCCAGCGCGGCGCCCATCCACTGCTCGTCGGTCAGAGTCCCCAGCGGGTCAGCTTCTCGTCGAGGCGCCTGAAGCCTGCGCGGCGCTCCTCCTCGGCCTTGCGCCGCTCGGCCAGCTCGCGCTGGCGGATCGGCTCGTCGATCTTCTGCTGCGCGACGATCTCCGCGTCGGAGCGATCCGCTGACCATTGCTGGACGTAGATGATGTTCGGCTTGTAGGCTGGCTCGGCGTAGCTGTCGTGTGCGAAGGCGAAGATCAGGAAACCGGTGACGGCGAGCGACAGCGCAAGGAAGCCGAGCTCGTACGGCTGGCGCTGCGAAAGGAAGAAGCGCAGGTCGCGGTAGGCGCGCACCGGCGAGAAGCGGCCGAAGAATCCCATGTGCCCGAATGTAGGCGAGCAGGCCGCGCTAGGTAAGCCCCCCGCCCAGCCGTTCCAGCGCGCGCTCGCGCCCGATCAGCGGCAGCAATGCAGCCATGTCCGGCCCATGGTCGCGCCCGGTGAGCGCGCGGCGCAGCGGCAGGAACAGCGCCTTGCCCTTTCGCCCGGTCGCGTCCTTGAGCGCGGCGGTGAGCGCGTGCCATGGGTCGGCCTCCCAAACAAGCGTGGGCAGGATGCCGGCGGCGATCGCCAGGAAGGCGCGGTCGTCGTCCTCAGCGATCGCGTCGACGGGTCCCTCGATGACCTGCTGCCAATCGGCCGCTTCGGCGACGGTGCGCAGATTGGGGCGGATGGCGTCCCAGCTTGCCCGGTCCATGCCCTCCGGCAAGCGACCGGCCACGGCGGCGTAGTCGAGCGCGTGAATCATGCGCGCGTTGAGCTGCTGCAGCTCGGCCTCGTCGAAGCGCGCAGGCGCGCGGCCGAAGCGGGCGAAGTCGAAACCGCCGACCAGCGCGGCATCGTCGAGCGGCTCGACCGGGTCGCTGGTCCCCAGCCGCGCGAGCAGCGCCCGAATCGCCTGCGGCTCGATCCCGGCCTCACGGAAGTGGCCGGCGCCGAGCGCGCCGAGCCGCTTGGACAGCTTGCCCTCCGTCCCGGTCAGCAACGCCTCGTGCGCGAACCGCGGCGGCCCGGCTCCCATCGCGGCGAACATCTGGAGCTGGAGCGCGGTGTTCGACACATGGTCCTCGCCGCGCACGACATGGGTGATGCCCAGGTCGATGTCGTCGATCGCCGAGGGCAGCATGTAGAGCCAGGAACCGTCGGCGCGGCGGATGACGGGATCGCTCATCGTCGCTGGGTCGAACCGCTGCGGTCCGCGGATCAGATCGTCCCACACGATGGGTTCGGCGTGATCGAGCCTGAAGCGCCAGTGCGGCTTGATGCCGTTCGCTTCCAGCATCGCCCGCTCGGCATCGGTGAGATTGAGCGCCGCGCGATCGTAGATCGGCGGTAGCCCGCGGCCGAGCAGCACCTTTCGCCGGAGATCGAGCTCCTGCGATGTCTCGTAGGCGGGATAGATGCGCCCCGCCCCGACCAGCGCGGCAAAACGCGCGTCATAGAACGCGAAACGTTCGGACTGGCGCACCTCGGCATCCGGGTGCAGCCCGAGCCAGGCGAGGTCGCGCCGGATCGCGCCGACGAACCGCTCCTCGCTGCGCTCCGCATCGGTGTCGTCGATGCGGAGCAGGAAACGCCCGCCGGTCCTTTTCGCCCACAGCCAGTTGTGGAGTGCGGCGCGGATGTTGCCGACGTGGAGCAGTCCGGTGGGGGAGGGGGCGAAACGGGTGACGGTCATCGCCGCCCCGCCTAGGCTGTCGCCCCACATCCGGCAATCGTCAGGGCGCGACCCGCTCCGCCTGGGCTTCGGCCAGGTAGACCGCGAACAGGTCGTCGGGGTCGGTCCATTCGCCGACCGGCGTCCAGCCGCCCGCGCGGAGCAGGATGCGCGCGTCGCGGGGCCCGTATTTGTGGCTGTTCTCGGTGTGGATCGTCTCGCCCGCGCCCATCGTGAACGGACGCCCGTCGACGGTGAAGGCGGCGTCGCGCACCGCTTCCAGATGCATCTCGATCCGCGCGCGGTCGTCGTTCCAGATCGCGCGATGGCGGAAGGCGTCGAGCGGGATCGTGCCCGAAAGCTCGCGGTTGATCCGCGCGAGCAGGTTCATGTTAAATTGCGCCGTGACTCCTGCCGTATCGTCGTAGGCGCGCTCCAAGGCGCCCGTGTCCTTGATCCGGTCCATGCCGATCACCAGCATCGCGCCTTCCCCCAGCGAGGCGCGCATCGCGCGGAGCAGGTCGACTGCCATTGCCGGGGTCATGTTGCCGATCGTCGATCCCGGGAAGAAGCCGAGTTTCGGCGTGCGCATTATCGCCGCCGGAAGCGAGATCGGCCGCATGAAGTCCGCCTCGACCGGGATCACCGGTAGGCCGGGGTGCGCTTCGCCGAGCGCACGGGCGGATTCACGCAGGAAGTCGCCCGAAATATCGATCGGCACATAGGCACTGGGCGCCACCGCGCCGAGCAGGATCGGCGTCTTCGCCGACGAGCCCGAGCCGAACTCGACCACTGCCCGGCCTGCGCTGGCGATGCGCGCGATGTCGGGGCACGCCTCGCGCAGGATCGCCCGCTCGGTGCGGGTGGGATAATATTCGGAGAGGTCGGTGATCCGCTCGAACAGCTCGGAGCCGCGATGGTCGTAGAACCAGCGCGCCGGGATCGCCCGCGGACGGCGCGCCAGCCCGGCGAGCACGTCGGCGCGGAACTGCGGATCGGCGAGCGTGGCGTCGCCGTCCTCGATCTCGGGCTTCAGCATATCCCGAGCCTCATCTCGCTTGTGCAGCAACATACAGACGTTGCACTATCTTCCAGCCTGACCAAGTCACTAATGCGGCAATGCCGAGCCACAGCGAGGCCATGACCAACGATCTTGGCGAGCCTCCACCGAAACCCAACAACGCCCATGCCATGAATAGCAGCGGGAATTCGGCGACGCCGACTACGAAGACAACTACTGCCGATAGAGCAAGCCTCACAGGTCCTTCGCCAGCCGGACGCCGGTGAACTGCCAGCGCTGGTGCGGATAGAAGAAGTTGCGGTAGCTCGCCCGCGCGTGCCCTCGCGGCGTTGCGCAGGAGCCGCCGCGCAACACGCATTGGCCGGACATGAATTTGCCGTTGTACTCGCCGACCGCGCCCTCGGCGGCGCGGAAGCCGGGGTAGGGGCGGTAGGCGCTGCCGGTCCACTCCCACACGTCACCGAAGAAGGCGGGCGCAGTCCCTGGCCGCGGCTCGACCGCGCCTGCGGCGTCCATCTGGTTGCCTCCCGCAGGATCGTGGGCGGCGGCATGCGCCTCCCATTCGAACTCGGTCGGCAGCCTCAGCCCCGCCCAGCTCGCATAGGCATCCGCCTCGTAGAAGCTGACATGGGTCACCGGCGCCGCGGGATCGATCGCGCGGCGCCCGTCGAGACCGAAGCGCGTCCACACGCCGTCATGCTGCTCCCAGTAGAGCGGCGCCTCGATGCCGTTCTCGCGCACCCAGCTCCAGCCGTCCGACAGCCACCACAGCGGCATCGAATAGCCATTGTCCTCGATGAACGCGATCCATTCGCCGTTGGTCACCGTGCGGTCGGCGATCGCATGGGGATGGAGCAAGGTGCGGTGCCGCGGCCCCTCGCAGTCGAACGCGAAGCCGCTCCCGTCATGCCCCACTTCAACCACGCCGCCCTCGTGCGCGATCCAGCCGATCGGCTCCGGCATCGCCACCGGCACTTTTCGCGCCGCCGGCCACAGCGCCAGCTCGAGCGGGTTCTGCGCGAAGAGGTGAAGGACGTCGGTGACGAGCAGCTCCTGATGCTGCTCCTCGTGGTGGCAGCCGAGCGCGACCAGTGCTTGCGCCTCTGCATCCAGGGCCGGCAGCGCCGCGAGCAGCGCGTCGTCGACATG
>CAXTNG010000021.1:11398-17613 GCA_964245475.1 uncultured Sphingomonas sp.
CGCCGGTCGCGGGCGTGACGGCTTCCTTCCGCCTCGTAATAGCTGTTGAACAGGAAAGGCCAGCGCTCGTCGTGCAGCCGATAGCCCCGCATTCGGTCGCGCAACACGAAGGTTTCGAAGAACCAGGTCGTGTGCGCCAGATGCCATTTGGCGGGCGAGGCATCGGGCATCGACTGGACGGTCGCGTCGGCGTCGGACAATGGCGCCGCCAGCGCTTCGGTGAGCGCGCGGACGCGCGCGAAGCGTTCGGCCAGCGGCATCGTGCCGGATGCGACCGCAGCTTTCGTCATCCGGCCCTCCCTAGGATCCGATCAGCGCGACGCCCCCGGAACCCAGAGAACGTCGCCTGCACCCCTTTTGTTCACTAGCCGGCATGCGACGAAGAGAAAATCGCTGAGCCGGTTCAAATAGGCCAAGGCGGCGGGGTTCACGCCGTCGCCGATCGCCACCGCGGATCGCTCAGCCCGGCGCACGATCGCCCGCGCCAGGTGCAGCGCCGCTGCGTCGCCACCGGGCAGGATGAAGCTGGCGAGCGGCGCCAGATCGGCGTTCATCGCATCGATCTCGCGCTCCAGCCGCTCGACCTGCGCGGGGACGATGCGCAGGACCATGTCCGACGGGGTGAAGTCCTCGCCCGGCGTGGCGATATCGGCGCCGAGGTCGAACAAATCGTTCTGGATGCGTGTCAGCGCGGCGGCAACGTGCCCCTCCAGCGCCGCCGCGGCGAGCCCGATCGCGCTGTTCGCCTCGTCGACATCGCCGATGGCGTGCAGCCGCGCGTCGGTCTTGGCGACCCGCGAGCCGTCAACCAGCCCGGTCGTGCCCGCGTCGCCGGTGCGCGTGTAAATCTTCGTGAGCTTGACCAACTATGATTCCGTTCGTGCTGAGCGCAGTCGAAGCACCTTGGGGAGAACTGCCCTTCGACTTCGATGCGGAGCATCGAAGTTTATCCTGAGCGGCCGGCTTGCCAGCCAGCCGAAGCACTCAGGGTGAACGGGGAAAGGGCCAACCAATCAGGTCAGCCCCGGCTGGCGAACAGGATCACGACGACGATCAGGATCGCCAGTGCCTGGAAGAAGATGCGCTGCTGCATCATCCGATTGGACTTGAGCGACGCCGCGCTCGGCCCCTCGCCGCTGCGCACCTGCGCATGGCTTTCCTGCAGGAAGGCGATGATGCCGCGGACCAGTGCCACCAATGTAGCGATCATCGCGGCGACGAGCAGAACGACGAGGAATGTCATGCCTTGTATCTAGGCGCTCGTGTCCGTGAATCCAATGCGCAGCCGATCGGCGAGTGCGCGCCCGTCCTCACCCGCCTCGCGCATCGCCGCCAGCGTCGGCGCGCCATGGCGCTTGGCAAGGCGTTTGCCGTCGGCGCCGGTGAGCAGCGGGTGATGATGGTAGGCAGGCGTCGGCAGCCCGAGCAGCGCCTGGAGCACGCGATGGACATGGGTAGCGGCGAACAGGTCGACGCCTCTCACGACGTCGGTCACTCCTTGCGCCGCGTCGTCGACCGTGACCGCGAGATGATAGCTCGCCGGCGCATCCTTGCGCGCGAGCACCACGTCGCCCTGCGCCAACGCCTCGCAGGCGACCTGGCCCGCCGCCTCGTCCTGCCAGGTCAATGGCCCGGTGATCGCGGCCACGCGCGCCATGTCGATCCGCCACGCATGCGCCTCATCCATCAGGCCCGCCGGGTCGATCCCGCGGCAGGTCCCCGGATAGGCAGGCTCGGGTCCGTGCGGCGCCGACAGGCTCGCGGCGACGATCTCGGCGCGGGTGCAGAAGCACGGGTAGAGCAATCCCATGCCTTTCAGCCGCTCCAGCGCGGCCGCATACAGCGCCAGCCGTTCCGACTGGAACACGAGCCCGTCCCACGCCAGCCCCAGCCATTGCAGGTCCGCGAGGATCGCCGCGACATGCTCGCGCCTGCTCCGCGTCCCGTCGATATCCTCGATCCGAAGCAGGAACCGGCCGCCATGCTCCCGCGCGAGATCGCGCGCGCGGATCGCCGACGCCGCATGCCCGAGGTGCAGCCTACCAGTAGGTGAGGGTGCGAAGCGGCTCACCACACTATCCGTGGGGGTTGACCGGAAGTCGCGGGTCATGCTGTCATAGCCACGTCACGTCGGCAGGCCACGACCGCGGACGCACGCTCAAGAGGGAGGGCCAGTGTTCCATCCTGACCTGATCCGCCATCCGGACGGCTGCCCCGCGCTCGTCCTCAACGCCGATTACACTCCGCTCAGCTATTATCCGCTCTCCGTCTGGCCGTGGCAGACTGCGGTCAAGGCGGTTTTCCTCGACCGGGTGGACATCGTCGCGCATTACGAGCGCGAGGTGCACAGCGCCACCGTGTCGCTCAAGCTGCCGTCGGTGATCGCGCTCAAGCAGTTCGTGAAGCCTTCGCAATTTCCCGCCTTCACCCGCTTCAACCTGTTTCTGCGCGACCGGTTTTCGTGCCAATATTGCGGCTGCCCGAAGGATCTGACCTTCGACCACGTCACGCCGCGTGCGCAAGGAGGGCGGACGACGTGGGAGAATGTCGTCACCGCCTGCGCGCCGTGCAACCTCAAGAAGGGCGGCCGCACGCCCCGGCAGGCGCGCATGCCGCTTCACCTCGAGCCGATCCGGCCGACCAGCTGGCAATTGCAGGAGCACGGCCGCGGCTTTCCGCCGCATTACCTGCACGATACCTGGCACGACTGGCTCTACTGGGACATCGAGCTGGAGGCATGACGGTGCGGATTGCGGTAATGGTGTTGGCGGTGCTTGCGGGCGCCTGCTCGAACAAGGCCGACAAGGCGGCGGCCGATGCCAAGGCGGCGAGTTTCGTGCCGCCGTCGGTCACCTCGCGAGTCGATTTTGCCGGCATCCAGGAGCGTCGCTTCCGCCGCCTCGACCGCGACGGCGACGATGTGCTGACCCGTGCCGAGGTGTCGCACGCGCCCCGCCTCGCCCTGCTCGACCGCAACGGCGATGGCGAAATCACGTCGAGCGAGTTCAGCGAGGGCCAGATGGCGCGCTTCGACGCGATGGACCTGAACAAGGACGGCGCGCTCACGTCCGACGAGCGGGTGGAGGCGCGGGGGCGGTAAACCTCCGATTGACCGCGGCACTGTTGCAATGCAGCATCGCGAGATGGCCACGCTCCCCCCGATCGCCAACAACGCCGACGTGCGCTTCCTGGGCGCAGCGCTCGGCGACGTTATCCGCGCCTTTGGCGGCGACAAATTGTTCGAAGCGACCGAGGCGATCCGCAAGGCGTCGGTCGAGCGGCATCGCGACGGAGTCGAGGGCGCGGACGATGTCGATCTCGGGCTCGACCGGCTGGGGCTCGACGAGACGCTCGATTTCGTCCGCGGCTTCATGCTGTTCTCGATGCTCGCCAATCTGGCCGAGGACCGGCAGGGGGTGACGGTCGAGCAGGGCGCCGACCTCGCCTCCGCGCTCGCGACGCTGGAAGGCGAGGGAATCGGCCACGAGGAGGTGATGCGCCTGCTTGAACGCGCTCTGATCGCCCCCGTGCTCACCGCGCACCCGACCGAGGTGCGCCGCAAGAGCATGATCGATCACCGCAACCGCATTGCACAGCTGATGGCGATGCGGGATGCGGGCCGCGACGTGACGCCCGACGGCGACGCGGTCGACGAGGCGATCCTGCGCCAGATCGCGCTCCTCTGGCAGACCCGCGTGCTGCGCCGCGAGCGGCTCTATGTGACCGACGAGGTCGAGACCGCGCTCTCCTATCTCCGCGACGTGTTCCTGCCCGCGCTGCCCGCGCTTTACCAGCGCTGGGACCGCGCGCTGGGTTCACGCGTGCCCTCGTTCCTCCGCCCCGGCAGCTGGATCGGCGGCGACCGCGACGGCAACCCCTATGTCACCGCCGACTCGCTCCGCACCGCGCTCGCCAAGGCGTCCGAGGCGGTGCTCGGCCATTATCTCGATCAGGTTCACGCGCTCGGCGCCGAGCTTTCGATCTCGACCAGCCACGCGATCGTCGACGCCGCCGTGCTGCGCCTCGCCAAGTCGAGCGGCGACAGCGCGTCGAGCCGCAGCGACGAGCCCTATCGCCGTGCGCTCACCGGCATTTACGCACGCCTTGCGGCCACCCACCTGAAGCTGACCGGCAAGCCCGCGCCACGCCCCGGCCCGCTCAGCGGCGAGGCCTATCCGGACACCAAATCCTTCCGCGCCGACCTCGTAGCGATCGCGCACGCGCTGGAGGGCGGCGAGCCCGGCGGCCCGCTCGCCAGCGGCGGTGCGCTCGGGCGGCTGATCCGCGGCGTCGAGACCTTCGGCTTCCATCTCGCCACGCTCGACCTCAGGCAAAACTCCGCGGTCCACGAGCGCGTCGTCGCCGAGCTGCTCAAGGTCGCCGGCGTCGACGCCGATTACGCTGCCCTGGACGAGGACGCCCGCGTCGCGCTGCTCCGCCGCGAGCTCGCCAACGCGCGGCCGCTGACCAGCCGCTTCATCGCCTATTCCGACGAGACCGCGTCCGAGCTCGCCATCGTCCAGGCCGCGGCCGACGCGCACGCCGCCTACGGGCGTGCGTGCATCACCAACTACATTGTCTCGATGGGCAAGTCGGTCAGCGATCTGCTCGAAATCCATCTGCTGCTGAAAGAAGTCGGCCTCTACCGCCCCGGTGACCCCGCGACCTGCCCGATCATGGCCGTGCCCTTGTTCGAGACGATCGAGGACCTGGAGGCAGGCCCCGGCATCATGCAGGCCTATTTCGCGCTCCCCGAGATCGCCGCGATTACGAAGCCCCGCGGCTACCAGGAAGTGATGATCGGCTATTCGGACTCGAACAAGGACGGGGGCTATCTCACCTCGACCTGGTCGCTGTCCAAGGCGTCGACCGCGCTGAAGCCGGTGTTCGAGGCGGCAGGCGTCGGCATGCAGCTTTTCCACGGCCGCGGCGGCGCGGTCGGGCGCGGGGGCGGCTCCGCTTTTGCGGCGATCCGCGCGCAGCCTGCGGGCACCGTCCAGGGCCGCATCCGCATCACCGAGCAAGGCGAGGTGATCGCGGGCAAGTACGGCACCCGCGACACCGCGATCGCCAACCTTGAAGCAATGGCATCGGCGACCCTGCTCGCGTCGTTGGAACCCGAGCGCCTGTCCAACGCCGAGAACCAGACCTTCTCGGCGGCGATGGACCGGCTGTCGGACGCCGCCTTCCACGCCTATCGCGACCTGGTCTACGGCACGGAAGGCTTCCGCATCTTCTTCCGCCAGATGACCCCCATCGCCGAAATCGCCGGGCTCAAGATCGGCAGCCGCCCGGCGAGCCGCACCAAGTCCGACCGGATCGAGGACCTGCGTGCGATACCGTGGGTGTTCTCCTGGGCGCAGGCGCGGGTAATGTTGCCGGGCTGGTACGGGGTCGGCCATGCGCTTGCCGCCTTCGAGGACAAGGCGCTGCTCCGCGAGATGGCCGAAGGCTGGCCGCTGTTCGCCGCGACGCTCGCCAACATGGAGATGGTGCTCGCCAAGTCCGACATGACGATCGCCGCGCGCTATGCCCAGCTGGTCGAGGACGAGAGCCTGCGCGACATCTTCGACACGATCCGCGATGGCTGGCAGCGTACTCATTACGGCCTGCTCGATGCCACCGGTCAGTCGCGCCTGCTGGAAAAGCATCCCGCGCTCGACGCCAGCATCCGCCTGCGCCTGCCCTATATCGAGCCGCTCAACCTGCTCCAGATCGAGCTGATGAAGCGCCACCGCGCCGGCGACGACGACCCGCGCATCGCCGAGGGCATCCTGCTCTCGATCAACGCGATCGCGACGGCGCTGCGCAACTCGGGCTAGCCGACCAGCGCCCACGCCTTGTGCAGGTCGTCCACGAAGCGCGCAAACTCGTCCTCCTGCTGCGCCTTGTCGGGGAGACGCAGGAGGAAGCTCGGGTGGACGGTGATGAACCCGGTGCCGCCGTCCTCCGGGAGCTTGATCGGCTGGCTGCGCTCGCGTCCGATCGTAACGACGCGGCCGAGCAGCGAGCGCGCCGCGGTCGCGCCAAGCGCGACGGTCACCTGCGGCTTGACCAGCATCTGCTCCTGCTCGATCCACCAGCGGCACGCCTCGATCTCGCCCGCGCCAGGCTTCGAGTGGATGCGCCGCTTGCCGCGCTGCTCGAACTTGAAGTGCTTGACCGCGTTGGTGACGTAGGCGCGCGCGCGGTCGATCCCGGCGTCGGCGAGTGCC
>CAXTNG010000021.1:17623-21285 GCA_964245475.1 uncultured Sphingomonas sp.
ACATAGGTGCGGCTCCGGTCGACCTCCGCCTGCGCCAGCGCGCGGTCGAACAGCTGCCCTGCCGGACCGACGAAGGGTCGCCCCGCCAGATCCTCCTGGTCGCCCGGCTGCTCACCGACGAACATCATCGCGGCGTCGACCGGGCCTTCGCCGAATACCGTCTGCGTCGCATGCTTGTAGAGGTGGCAGCGGGTGCAGCCCGCCGCCTCCTCGCGCAGCGCGTCCCACGCCGCCTGGGCATTGCCGCCGACTGCTGCGCGCGCCGTCTCGATCATGCCGCTCTCCCGCGCTTGCGCGCCCGCGATCAGTTGCGGTACCAATGCCGTTTCGGGCATGTTTTTCCAATATTTGCGCGGCATCTCCTTCAGCATCGTGCCGATCTTGACCCGCGCCGGGTTGAAGATGCTGGCGTAATAGGTCTTCCACACCTCCTCGACCGGATCGCCGTCGGGCGCGTCGGCCTTGGTCGCGCCGGGACCTTCTTCGAGCTTCGCGCCGTCCCAATGTAGCGACACCTCGGGCGTCAGGATCGACCAGCGCATGCTGGCGAAGCGGTTGACGAAGAAGGCGGCGTTGGCGCGGACGATGTGGTGATCGGGCTCGAACCAGGCGACGTAACGCTGCCCGTCGCCGTCAAACGCTTCGCGGAAGCGGAGGAACGCGCGCATCTTGTGGATGTCGCGGCGGACGTCCTTGGCGATCCGGTCGAGCCGGCGGACGAGCGGGTCGGCGCGGTCCTCGAGCAGTTTCGGCTCGGTGCGCAGGCGGGTTAGCAGGGTGTAAAGTAGGGCGAACCGCTCCGGCTCGCTGGACAGGACGACAGTTCGAGCGAGGTCGAGGAACTGGCGGGGGACGGACAGGGCAACGCCGGGTTGCGGGGGCGCAGGTTCGGCGGTCGTGGCGAACAGGTCCGTCGCGTTGTCTCCGACCTGCCACACCACGTCGTCGGCGGGTACCTGCCTCGCGGCGAGCCCCCGCGCGGCATCGCGCCAAGCGTCGAAGTCGTCGAGTTGGGAGAGAGTGACGACGCGCATCTACGCGATACCTTCGTCACCCCGGACTTGTTCCGGGGTCCAGCGGCGATCAGGCGAGGCGTTCATTTGTCCAAGGTCACGGCTTGCGGCACCCTGGACCCCGGCACAAGGCCGGGGTGACGGAAGAAAGCTCACGCCGCGAACAGCTCCATCTGCTTGGCCTTAGGCACCACCAGCGGCTTCAGCTCGGCGCGATCGATCAGCGACAGGGGGCGCCAATCCTCCGCGATCAGAAATGGCCGCACCTTGGCGATCGACAGCGTCAGCCTCGCGACGTCGTCGAGCCGCAGCCGCCGCCACCGCCGGCTCTTCACGATCGCGTCCACCGCCTTTACCCCCAGTCCCGGCACGCGCAGCAGCCGCTCGCGCGGAGCGCGGTTGACGTCGACAGGGAAGTTCTCGCGAAACTTGAGCGCCCAGGCGAGCTTGGGGTCGATGTCGAGCGGCAGCATGCCCGTATCGTCCGCCGCCGCGACGACCTCGTGCGGCTGATAGGCGTAGAAGCGCATCAGCCAATCGGACTGGTACAGCCGGTGCTCGCGCATCAGCGGCGGACGGCTCAAAGGCAGCACCGCGCTCGCGTCCGGGATCGGGCTGAACGCGGAATAATAGACGCGGCGCAGCCCGAATCGGTCGTACAGCGTCGAGGCCTTGCGCACGATGTCGCCGTCGGTCGCGGCATCGGCGCCCACGATCATCTGGGTCGACTGGCCCGCGGGGGCAAACTTCGGCGCCGACTTATACTTCTTTGTCGCATCCTTGGCATCGACGATCGCGCTCTTCGCCTCGCCCATCGCATTCTCGATCCGCCCTGCGTCCTTTTCCGGTGCGAGGCGCTTCAGCCCGCCGACGGTGGGCAGCTCGACGTTGATCGACACCCGGTCGGCGTACAGTCCCGCCTGGTGGACCAGCTCGGCGTCGGCGTCGGGGATCGTCTTGAGATGGATATAGCCGCGAAATTGATGATCTTCGCGCAGAGAGCGCACCACCTCGACCATTTGCTCCATCGTGTAGTTCGACGAGCGGATGATGCCCGAGGAGAGGAACAGCCCCTCGATATAGTTGCGGCGGTAGAAGGAGAGGGTGAGGTTCACCACCTCCGCGGGCGTGAACCGCGCGCGGCGGACGTTCGAGCTCTTGCGGTTGATGCAATAATGGCAGTCGAAGATGCAGCTGTTGGTCAGCAGGATCTTGAGCAGGCTGATGCAGCGGCCGTCCGGCGCGTAGGCGTGGCAGATGCCCATGCCTTCGGTCGAGCCGATCCCCTTGCCGTCCTTGGAATTGCGCCTGGCGGTGCCCGACGAGGCGCAGGACGCGTCATATTTTGCCGCATCGGCAAGGATTTCCAGCTTCTGCCGGGTGTCGAGCTGGGCCATACGTTCGATATACGTTCGCCCTCGCGCGGGGGCAAGGCGGGGCAATGCCGCGACAGCTTGCGACAGTTTTTCATGCTGCTGCAATGTCGCCGACGCACCGCGGCGCTATGCCGGCCAATGCAACGGGGGTTGCGAGCAAGGACTGCGCGATGGCCGACGACCTCAATTATTTCCTCCGCCGTGCCGAGCAGGAGGCGATCAGCGCCATCGCCGCGCTCAACCCGGGCGCTGCGGCCGCCCACCGGCGGATGAGCCGGCTCTACAGCAGCGCCGCGCTGATGCTCATGCTCGCGCCCGCGCAGCCGCGCACCGGTCAGGCTACCAGCCCGGCCGCCGCTTGAAGGTCTACCGACACCAGCCGGCTCACGCCGCGCTCGACCATGGTCACGCCGAACAGCCGGTGCATCCGGCTCATCGTCACCGCATTGTGGGTGACGACGAGGTAGCGGGTGTCCGTCTCGCGCGCCATGCGGTCGAGCAGGTCGCAGAAGCGCTCGATGTTGGCGTCGTCCAACGGCGCGTCGACCTCGTCGAGAACGCAGATCGGGGCGGGGTTGGTGAGGAACAGCGCGAAGATCAGCGCCACCGCGGTCAGCGCCTGCTCGCCGCCCGAGAGCAGGGTGAGCGACTGGAGGCGCTTGCCCGGCGGCTGCGCCATGATCTCGAGGCCCGCTTCGAGCGGGTCGTCCGAGTCGATCAGCTGGAGGTGCGCTTCGCCGCCGTCGAACAGCGTGGTGAACAGCCGGCGGAAATGCCCGTCCACCGCCTCGAACGCGGCGAGCAGCCGGGCGCGGCCCTCGCGGTTCAAGGTGCCGATCGAGCCGCGCAGGCGATGGACCGCCTCCATCAGCTCGTCGCGCTCGGCGGTGTTGCCGAGGCTCGCCGCCTCCAGCTCGGCCAGCTCGCGCTCGGCGACGAGGTTGACCGGACCCAAGCGCTCGCGGTCGCGGGTGAGCCGTTCGTGCTCGGCGGACTCATCCTGCGGCGTGCCGACCGACGCGGACTCGAACCCGGCCTTTGCCGGCAGCACGGGCGCGGGGCATTCGAAGCGCGCGCCCGCCAGCCGTCCCATCTCGACGCGGCGCAGCTCCTGATTCTCGTGCCGCGCCAGCGCGCCCGCGCGCGCCTCGCGCGCCTGGGCCAGCGCTTCGGCGGCGCGGCGATGCACCGCCTCCGCATCGCGCAACGTCGTGTCGGCGTCGCGCTCAGCGGCGTGCGCCGCTGCCGTCGCGGCCTGCGCTTGGCCGTATTC
>CAXTNG010000022.1:0-4312 GCA_964245475.1 uncultured Sphingomonas sp.
GGCGGGCGGGCTGGAGGGTTGATCCGGGCCGCGTGGGTCGCCTAAGGCGCGGCGGCCCTCCCCAGGCGCCTGTCCTATCTGCCAAGGAGGTTTCATGCCCGATCGTGCCGGCCTGACGGTCGCCCCCGAGCTTGCCGCGTTCGTCGAGGAGCGCGTGCTGCCGCCGCTCGGGATCGAGGCGGAGGGCTGGTGGCAGGGCGTCGCCGACATCTTCGCGCGGTTTGCCCCGGAAAACCGCCAATTGCTCGCGCGGCGCGACGATCTGCAGGCGGCGATCGACGCGCAATACCAGAACGGCGGCGCGGTGGACGAGGCGTTCCTGCGCGCGATCGGCTATCTGGTGCCCGAGCCCGAGCCGTTCACGATCGGGACGGAGAACGTCGATCCTGAGGTCGCGGCGATGGCGGGGCCGCAGCTGGTGGTGCCGGTGCTCAACGCGCGCTTCGTCCTCAACGCGGCGAATGCGCGCTGGGGAAGCCTGTACGACGCGCTTTACGGGACGGACGTGCTGGCGGGGGCGGCGAAGCCGGGCGGCTATGACGCAGAGCGCGGCGCTGCGGTGATCGCGCGGGCAAAGGCGTTCCTGGATGAGGCGGTGCCTTTGGCGAGCGGATCATGGAGTGAATTGTCGGGCAATCCCGTTGCGATAAGCCTCGCCGATCCGGCGCAGGCCGTAGGCCATTCAGAACGCGGCGAGCTGTTCAAGCACAACGGCTTGCACATTGAGGTGGTGTTCGATCCCGAACACCCGATCGGTCGCACCGATCCGGCTCACATAGCTGATGTGATCCTAGAATCCGCGCTGACGACCATCGTCGACCTGGAGGACTCGGTCGCGGCGGTCGATGCCGAAGACAAGGTCGCGGCTTACGCCAATTGGCTAGGGCTGATGGACGGAACGCTGGAGGAGACGTTCGACAAGGGCGGCAAGGCGACGACGCGGCGGCTTAGTGCCGATCGAGAATATCTCGTATCGACCGACAGCGAGCTGCCGGACGATAGGTTGACCCTGCCCGGCCGCAGTCTGCTGTTCGTGCGCAACGTCGGGCATCTGATGACCACGCCCGCGGCGCTGCTCGCCGATGGGAGCGAGGCGCCCGAGGGCATCCTCGACACGATCGTCACCTCGACGATCGCGCTGTTCGACCTCCGCAAGCTCGGCAAATACGTCAACAGCCGCGCCGGCTCGATCTACATCGTCAAGCCCAAGATGCACGGGCCGGACGAGGCCGCCTTCGCCAATCGGTTGTTCGATGCGGTGGAGGATCTGCTCGGCCTCGCCCGCCACACGATCAAGATCGGGGTGATGGACGAGGAGCGGCGGACCTCGGCAAACCTCGCCGCCTGCATTCATGCGGTGAAGGACCGGATCGTGTTCATCAACACCGGCTTCCTCGATCGCACCGGCGACGAGATGCACACCGCGATGCGTGCAGGGCCGATGATCCCCAAGGCGGAGATGAAGCAATCCGCCTGGATCAAGGCCTATGAGGACCGCAACGTCCGCATCGGCCTCGCCTGCGGCCTTTCCGGCAGGGCGCAGATCGGCAAAGGGATGTGGGCCGCGCCCGACCGGATGGCCGACATGATGGCGCAGAAGATCGGCCATCCGCTAAGCGGCGCCAACACCGCCTGGGTGCCCTCGCCGACGGCGGCGACGCTGCACGCGATGCACTATCACCAGGTCGATGTCTTCGCGCGGCAGAAGGAGATCGCGGGTGAGGCGGTGCCGGCGCTGGCCGGGCTGCTCACCGTGCCGGTCGCGAGCGGGCGCAACTGGACCCCCGCGGAGGTCGCGCGGGAGCTCGACAACAATGCGCAGGGCATCCTCGGCTATGTCGTGCGCTGGATCGACCAGGGGGTGGGCTGCTCCAAGGTGCCCGACATCGACGACGTCGGGCTGATGGAGGACCGCGCGACGCTGCGCATCTCTTCGCAGCATATGGCGAACTGGCTGCTCCACGGTGTCGCAACGGGGCCAGAGGTGGACGCGGCGTTCGCGCGCATGGCGGCCAAGGTCGATGGGCAGAATGCGAGCGACCCGCACTACACGCCGCTGGTCGGCAACGAGGGCGGGCCGGCGTTTCAGGCCGCCCGCGCGCTCGTGTTCGAGGGGGTCGCGCAACCGAGCGGCTATACAGAGCCGCTGCTCCACGCGTTCCGCCAGCGTGCCAAGGCAAGTGCTTGACCTGAAACACCCCTGCAACCAATGGTGTGCCAATACGTTACGCGCGGTGGAGGGTAGTCCGGATCACGGACGCTTCGCCGGGTGAAAGGGGTCGAAGCGTTGGATTGCGGACGGGCCAGCGGCTGGCATTACTGGATCGCGGTCGCGCTCGTGGCGGCGTCGCCCGCACTCGGCCAGATCGCGCAGACCGGCTCCGCACCCGCCAAGGGGCCTGACGCGCCCAAACCCAGCGCCACCGCAACGCCCGCGCCCGAGGGCCCGATCGTGCCGGAGGCGGAGTTCGACGCCGCGCTGCCGCCGATCTCGGGCGACATCAATGCGCCGCTGGAGCCGATGACCCCGAGTGCGACGCCGACGCCTGCCCCCACGCCCGCCGCGACCGGCAATACGCTTGCCCCACCCGAGGCGCTCGACCCGCAACTCACCGAGCCGCTCCAGCCCCTCGCGACGGTCGACACGACGCCGTTGGAGACCGCCGCCGACATTGCCGACCGCGATGCGCCGGAAATCCGCTACGACACGGTGATCAAGGGACTCGACGAACTGAAGCTGACCGGCCGCTTCAAGGCGCTGTCGGCGCTGCGGGACGGACACGGCAAGGCGGTCAACACGACGCAGGTTGCCGCGCGCGCCAAGGAGGATGAGGCACTCGCGATCCGGCTGATGAAGTCGCTCGGCTATTACGACGCGACCGCGACCTCGACGGTCGAGACGACGCCGCCGAACGGTCCGCGCTCGGTCGGCACGCTCAAGGCGACGGTGATCGCATCGCCGGGGCGGCTCTACACTGTGTCGGCGGTGACGGTGAAGGCCGACCCGACCGTCCCGCCGCAACTGGTCGAGCGCGAGCTGCCGTTGAAGGTCGGCGACCCGATCCAGGCGGACCGCATCCAGGGTGCCGAGGCGAACGTCTCGCTCAGGCTGCCGCAGCAGGGCTATCCCTTCGTCAAGGTCGGCGAGCGCGACATCCTGCTCGAAGACACCGGGCCGAGCGCGGTCGGCGCCTATACGCTGCCGGTCGACACCGGGCCGCGCTCGTCGTTCGGGCAGCTGACCACCGAAGGTGACCCGGTGTTCGACCTCAAGCACCTCAACGTCTTCCCGCGCTTCAAGCCCGGCGAGCTCTACGACAACCGCAGGACCGACGACCTGCGCGATGCGCTGGTCGCGACCAGCCTGTTCCAGACCGTGTCGGTCGAGCCGGTGCGCACCGGGCGGCCGGGGCCGGACGGGACGGAGCAGGTCGATCTCCTGATCCGCCAGACTCGCGGCAAGGCGCGTACGCTGTTCGCGCAAGGCGGCTATGCGACAGGCGAAGGGATGACGCTCCAAGGGAGCTGGACCCACCGCAATCTGTTCCCGCCCGAAGGCGCGCTGATCGCGACGGCGGTGGCGGGGACGCAGCAGCAGGGCGCGTCGGCAACATTCCGCCGCCAGAACGCCGGCAAGCGCGACCGCACGGTGACGCTGGTGGCGAGTGCGCTACACCAGAATTACGACGCCTTTGACGCCTTCACCGGCACTTTGTCGGCGCGGATCAGCCGCGATTCGACGCCGATCTGGCAGAAGCCCTTCACCTATTCGTACGGCGTCGAGCTGGTCGGCACGAACGAGAGCGTCTACGATTTCCGCAAGGGCAAGCGCGATCGCGGCACCTATGGCATCGCCGCGCTGCCCGGGCAGGCGATGTGGGACAAGTCCGATAGCCTGCTCAATCCCACGAAGGGCTTCCGGCTCAAGGTGAATGTGAGCCCCGAGGCGTCGGTGAAGGGCGCAGTGCGGCCGTACGTGCGGACGATGATCGAGGGCACGGCCTATTACCCGGTCGGGCAGAGCATTGTCATCGCCGGCCGCGCGCGCGCGGGATCGATCTTCGGGATCGACCGCGACGACCTGGCGCCGTCGCGGCGCTATTATGGCGGCGGCGGCGGGTCGGTGCGCGGCTACGGCTATCAGCGGCTCGGGCCTTTCGACCCCAACGGCGATCCGGTCGGCGGACGCTCGCTGAACGAGTTCGCCCTGGAAGCGCGCTACCGGTTCGGTGATTACGGCATCGTACCGTTCGTCGACGAGGGCAACAGCTATGAGGGCACATTCCCGAGCGACTCGGACCTCCGCTTCGGC
>CAXTNG010000022.1:4322-8505 GCA_964245475.1 uncultured Sphingomonas sp.
CATTGGCGGGCGGTTCTACACCAACTTCGGGCCGCTGCGCGTCGACGTGGCGACGCCGCTCAACAAGCGGCCGGGCGACGGCAAGGTCGCGCTCTACATCTCGATCGGACAGGCCTTCTGATGGCCGAGGACGCCATTCCCGACGCTGCACCGGCGCGTCGCCCGCTGTGGCTGCGCATCCTGAAGTGGCTCGGCATCGCCGTCCTGAGCCTCCTCGCGCTGGTGCTGATCGTGCTGTTCGGGATCAACACCGATCCGGGCCGCCGCTTCGTCGCCGACCGGATCGGCGAGTACGAGACCGCGACGGGACTCAACATTCGCGTCGGGCGGATCGACGGCTCGCTCTACGGCCGGATGGTGCTCTCCGACCTGCGCGTGTCGGACCCGAAGGGCGTGTTCCTGACCTCGCCGCGGCTCGACGTCGACTGGCGGCCGTTCCAATACCTCCACAACCATGTCGACGTGCGTTCGCTGTCGGCGGGGCTGGTGACGCTGGCGCGGCGACCGGAGTTCAAGCCGTCACCGCCCACCGACGAGAACGCGCCGCTGCTGCCCGATCTCGACATCGACGTGAACAGCCTCAAGCTTGCCCGCTTCGTGATCGCCGCGCCGGTGACGGGCGAGGCGCATGTGCTAAGCCTCGACGGACAGGCGCATATCGCCGACCGGCGCGCGCAATTGACGGCGAACGCGCTGGCGGTGCGCGGGCCGGGGATCGCCGGCGGCGACCGGCTGGTGCTGCGGCTCGATGCGGTGCCGGACGACAACAAGCTTGACGTGAACGTGAAGCTGCAGGCGCCGACCGGCGGCGTCGTGGCGGCGATGGCGGGATTGAAGGCGCCGCTCGCCGTGTCGGTGGACGGCCAGGGAAGCTGGGCGTCCTGGGCCGGGCGCGCAGTCGCGACCTTGGGCGGCGGCGAGCTGGCGAACCTGGGTATCACCGCGCGGAACGGCCATATCGAGGTGCGCGGGCCGACGCGGCCGGGGCTGTACCTGCAAGGCCCGGTCGAGCGGCTGACCGCGCCGCAGCTCGACCTGGCGATCGACACGACCTTAAACGAGCGCAAGGCCGACACCCGGATCACGATGAAGTCGGACGCGCTGGCGGTCGACGCGGGCGGGCTGATCGACCTCGCCAACAGCCGCTTCTCGAACTTCGCCGCCGACTTCAGGCTGCTCACCCCCGGCGCGATCGCCCCCAACCTGCGGGGCAGGGACATCAGCGCGCGCGTGGTGTTCGACGGCGCCTTCGCGACACCGACGGTGGACTATAAGGTCCGCGGTGCGGCGCTCGGCTTCGGGGAGATGGGGCTGGAGAATTTCTACGCCGAGGGTCTGGCGCGGGTGAACGCCGACCGGATCATCGTGCCGATCAACGCGCGCGCGAAGCGGCTCGTCGGGCTGAACGCGGCGGTCGGCGGGCTCGCCAACAATGCGACGATCCAGGGCGACCTCGCGATCTCGATGCCGAGCATCGTCTCCGACAACCTCCGCATCCGCTCCGACAATATCGACGCGACCGCGATCCTCGCCGCGAACGTCGCGACCGGGCGCTACACCGGCGCGCTCAAGGGGCGGATCAACAACTACCGTGTCGAGAGCATCGGCATCGTCAACCTGACCACCGACGCCAATCTGGTGACAACGCCCAACGGCTTCGGCGTCAAGGGGCGGGTGGTCGCGAGCACGCGGCAAATCTTCAACGATGGCCTGCGCACTTTCCTCGGCGGCAATACGGTGGTGCGCGCGGACGTGGGCTACGACCCGAAGGGCATCGTCACCTTCTCGGGCGTCAGGATGAACGCGCCGCAGTTCCGGGTGACGCGCGGGTCCGGGCGCTACGTGCTCGGCAGCGGGCAGCTGCTGGTCGATGCGGATGCTTACTCGACGCAATACGGGCCGGTCACGGCGCGGATCACCGGCACCGCGCTGACGCCGGTGGTCGTGGTAAACGCGGCCAGGCCGGGTCTTGGCGTCGGACTAGTAAACGTCCGGGCGCGGATCGTCGGGCGGAACGGCGCCTATGCGGTCACTGCGAGCGGCGGAACCGATTATGGCCCGTTCACCGCAGACGTGCTGGTGCGCCCGGGGGCGCAGCTTGCGGTCGACGTGCATCGTGTCGTGTTCGCCGGGATCACAGCGACCGGCAGGCTGGTGCAGACCGCGGCGGGGCCGTTCGCGGGCTCGCTGCGCTTTGCAGGGCAGGGGTTGAGCGGCGATGTGCGGCTGGCGGCGCAGGGCAAGTACCAACGCGCCGAAGTCGCCGCGCGGGCGTACAATGCGGTGGTCCCCGGAATCGCTGATTTCACCATCGGCCGCGCGATCGTCAACGCGACCGCGGTGCTGACGCCGACGCCGCAGGTGGTCGCCGACGTGCAGATCGGCGACACCCGTTACAACAACGTCGTGATCGAGGCGGCGCGGGCGAAGGTCAATTACGTCGGCGGTCGCGGCACCGCGCAGGCGCTAGTAACGGGTTCGAGCGGGGTGCCGTTCCGCGTCGCGGTCAACGCGCAGCTCGCGCCCAACGATTATCTCCTCGCGGCGCAGGGCCAGGCGAACGGCGTCGCCTTCCGCACGGTCAATCCGGCGCATATCCGGGGGCAGCGCGGCGGCTATCTGCTGTCGCCGACGCGGATCGACTTCGGCGGAACAAGCGGCGGCTCGCTCAGGCTGGCGGGACGCTATGGGCCGGGCATGGCGGTGCAGGCGCGGCTCGACCGGCTCGACCTCGCCTTCGCCAATGCGCTGATGCCGAACCTCGGCATCGCGGGGCAGGCGACCGGCAGCCTCGACTATGCGCAAGCGACCAGCAGCAGCCTGCCGACCGCGGACGCGCGGCTCACGATCCGCAACTTCCAGCGCACCGGCCTCGCTGCGGTGTCGCAGGCGGTGGATGTGGTGTTCGCCGGCACCGTGAACGCCAGCGGCGCGCAGGCGCGGGCGCTGATCAAGCGCGGCGCCACGCCGGTGGGCCGGATGGTGGCGACCGTCACTCCCGGCGCGGGAGCGGGCGTTACCCGGCTGATGAACGGCTCGCTCGGCGGCGGCATCCGCTACAACGGGCCGTCTTCGGTGCTGTTCAGCTTCGCGGCGCTGCCGAACCAGCAGCTGAATGGTCCGATCGCGCTCGCCGCCGACTTTTCGGGTCAGGTTCGCGCGCCGCGGATCAACGGGCTGATCCGCGCCGACAACCTCACCTACAACAACGAGGTCTACGGCACCCAGCTCAGCAACATGCGGCTCGCCGGGCGCTTCACCAACGACCGGCTGGAGATTACCACGCTCGACGCAAAGGCGGGCGACGGCACGGTCAAGGCGCAGGGCTCGATCGGCCTCGCCGCAGCAAGTGGCTTCCCGATCGACTTCCGTGCGACCCTCGACAACGCCCGGCTGGCGCGGAGCGACTCGCTCGGCGCGACCGCGAGCGGCACCATCCACCTGACCAATGGGCCGAGCGGCGGACTGATCGAGGGCGACCTCAACATCCCCGAGGCGCGCTACGAGATCATCAAGCAGGGCGCTGCCGAGGTACCCGAACTGACCGGCGTGCGCCGCCGCAGCCAGATCCGCATTGCGCGCTCGACCGACCGTCCGACGCCGCCGGTACCGCCCGCCAACTTCAAGCTCAACATCCGCATCCGCGCCGCCAACCAGCTGTTCGTCTCCGGCATGGGGCTGGAGTCCGAGTGGAAGATGGATATGCGGGTGACCGGCACGAGCAACGCGCCGGTCGTTACCGGCGGGCTCGACCTCGTCCGCGGCACGTTCAGCTTCGCCGGCAAGCGCTTCGAGGTGACGCGCGGCGCCGTGCGCTTCCGCGGCGGCGCGCTGACCGATCCGGACATCGACATCCAGGCGTCGACCACGGTCAACGGCGTCACGGCGGTGATCAACATCGCCGGCACCGGCCAGCGCCCGCAGATCAGCTTCACCTCGACGCCTGCGCTGCCGCAGGACGAGGTGCTGAGCCGGCTGCTGTTCGGATCGTCGCCCGAGAATTTGTCGGCGACGGAGGCGATCCAGCTCGCGGCGGCGCTCAATTCGCTGCGGCCGTCGTCGGGCGGCGGACTGAACCCGCTCGGCAAGCTGCGCTCGGCGACCGGCTTCGACCGGCTGCGCATCCTCGGCGCCGACGACGCGACCGGGCGCGGCACCAGCCGGGCGGCGCGCAACTATCTGA
>CAXTNG010000022.1:8515-14545 GCA_964245475.1 uncultured Sphingomonas sp.
ATCGTCACCGACGCGAAGGGCTTCACCGCGACCCAGCTGGAGATTGCGCTGACCAAGGCGCTGAGCCTGCTGTCGTCGACCGGCTCGTTCGGCGGCACTTCGGCAAGCCTGCGTTACTCGAAGGACTACTGACATTCGTGTCAGTTTCGGGTAGCGATTAGCGCAGTGTGACGGGGTCCCTCACCCGTTCGTGCTGAGCGAAGTCGACGCATATAGATCGTGCGTGCCCTTCGACTCCGCTCAGGGCGAACGGAGTGGGAACGACATCCCGCGCTCTGGTCTGGTATGCGGAGAAGGCGCAAGTGGAGCATGTCGACGTGGTGGTGGTCGGCGCCGGCATTTCCGGCATCAGCGCCGGCTGGCACCTGCAGCGGCACTGCCCGGACCGGTCCTACCTTATCCTGGAGAGCCGCGGCGCGATCGGCGGGACGTGGGACCTGTTCCGTTACCCTGGCATCCGCTCGGACAGCGACATGCACACGCTCGGCTTCGCGTTCGAGCCCTGGACCGAGGAGCGCTCGATCGCGGGCGGCGCGTCGATCAAGGCTTACGTCGAGCAGACCGCGGGCAAGCACGGCATCGACCGCCGCATCCGCTTCGGCCATCGGGTGACCAGCGCCGACTGGTCGACGGCGCAAGCGCGCTGGACGATCAAGGGTGAAGGGCCGGACGGCGCGTTTGTGCTGACCTGCCGGTTTCTCGACCTGTGCTCGGGCTATTACGATTACGAGAAGGGATATGCGCCCGAGTTCCCAGGGCAGGAGCGCTTCCGCCGCACGATCGTTCATCCGCAGCACTGGCCTGCCGACCTCGATTATGCGGGCAAGAATGTCGTCGTGATCGGCAGCGGGGCGACGGCAATGACGCTGGTGCCTGCGATGGCGGACAGCGCCGCGCACGTCACCATGCTCCAGCGCTCGCCGACCTATGTCGTCTCGCTGCCCGCACGCGACCGGATCGCCGCCGTGTTGCGCGGGGCATTGCCGCCCCGTGCGGCATATGGGCTGACGCGGTGGAAGAACGTCGTGCTGCAGATGATCTTCTTTCGGCTCGCGCGAAAGCGGCCTGCGAAGACCAAGGACCGATTGCTCCGGCTGGTTCGGTACGCGCTCGGGCCCGACTACGACGTCGCGACGCACTTCACCCCGCGCTACAATCCCTGGGACCAGCGGCTGTGCCTGGTTCCCGACGCGGACCTGTTCGAGGCGCTGAAGTCCGGGCAGGCGTCGGTCGAGACCGACACGATCGAGCGGTTCGAGGAGGACGGCATCCGCCTCGCCTCGGGCAAGCTGCTGCCCGCGGATCTCATCATCACCGCGACCGGGCTGGAGCTCAAGCTCGGCGGCGGGATTGCGCTGTCGCTCGACGGCAAGCCGCTCGATGTCGCGGGGCGGCTGCAATATAAGGGGATGATGTTCGAGGGCGTGCCGAACATGGCGGCGACCTTCGGCTACACCAACGCTTCCTGGACGCTGAAGGCCGACCTGACCGCGCTCTACCTCTGCCGCCTGCTCAACACGATGCGCAAGCGCGGGATGCGGCAGGCGATGCCGGTCAACGCCGATCCCGATATCGCGCTCGAGCCGATGCTGGATTTCACGTCGGGCTATATCCAACGCGCGTCGGCGCTGCTGCCCAAGCAGGGCTCAAAGAAGCCTTGGCGGCTCAACCAGAATTATGCGCTCGATATCCTGGCCCTCAAGTTCGGGTCGGTCGACGATGCCATGACCTTCTCCAACCCGGAACAGGTGCAGGCCGCCGCCTGACGGTTGCACTCTCTGCACTTGCCTGGTTCGTTCGACCGAACTAATCGGCAGGCGTGACTCCAGACCGTCTCCTCGACATCGCGATCCGCGAGTTCGGTGCCAAAGGGCTGGAGGGCGCCTCCACGCGAAGCATCGCCGCGGCGGCAGGCACCGCGATGTCGGCGATCACCTATCATTACGGCTGCAAGGAGGGGCTGTACCTCGCCGCTGCCGAGCGGATCGCGGCGCTGATGCTTGAACGGTTCGGCGAGGGGCTCGTGCCCGACGCCGCGCTGCCAGAGGACTCCGCCGCAGCAAGCGAGAGCGTCGTGCGGCTGCTGCTCCGCATGGTCGACACCATGGCGGGTCCGGACAGCGAGGCCTGGTCGATGTTCATCGTGCGCGAGCAGATGCATCCGACCGCAGCCTTCGACCGCATCTACGCCGGTAGCATGGGGGCGATGGTGACGACGCTCGCGCGGCTGATCGAGGTCGCCACATGCGCCGTGCCGCGCGTCGCCTGTGTCGCGGCGATGACCCTGATCGGCCAGACGGTCGCGCTCCGGGCCTCCCGCGCGATGTTCCTGCGGGTGCTCGACGCCGACCATTTCTCGGCGGACGACCTCGCGCTCATCAGGGCGCGGATCGCGGCCAACACCCACGCCATTCTGGACCGGCTGAGCGCCGAAGCACGGGATCATCCATGAGCGAGACCAAGACCGACGAGCACCCGGGCGACGAGGAGCGCAAGGACAACTCCGAACACGACACGGGCGGGAGCGGACCCACTAGTGATGCGAACGATTCCCACAAGGATGACGAGAAGAAACCTTCGCTGTTCAGGAGGCCGTTGTTCTGGATCATCCTGGTCGTGGTCGTCTCGGTGATCGCGATCGCGGCGGTGCTCTACTGGCTGCATGCGCGGCAATATGAGTCGACCGACGACGCCTTTGTCGATGCGCACATCGTCCGCATTGCGCCGCAGGTGGCGGGGACGTTGCGCGAGGTGGCCGATGTCGACAACCGGCATGTCGAGGCGGGGCGGCTGCTCGCGGTGATCACCGCCTCTGGCCGCGACGCGCAGGTGGCGGAGGCGCAGGCGAACGTCGCACAGGCAACAGCGCAGCTCGGCCAGGCGCAGGCGCAGGTCTCGGCCGCGGTGCAGCAGCAGCAGGCGGCCGAAGCGCAGGCGCGGGTGCCGCTCGCCGCTGCGGTCAAGGCGCGGCAGGACCTTGCGCGCTACGAGGCGCTGCTCCGGCTCGACCGCAGCGCGGTTGCGGGTCAGCAGCTCGACGAGGCGCGCGCAACCGCGCGGCAGACCGCGGCGGATGCGGCGGCGGCGCGCGAGCAGGTCGATACCGCGCGTGCGCAGGTCGCGGTCGCAAGGCGGCAGATCGGCGCGAGCCAGGCGGTGATCGCCGCACGTCGTGCGCAGGTCCAGCAGGCGAACGTCTCGGTCAACGACCTGCGCCTTGTCGCGCCGGTGGCGGGGCAGGTGGTCAACCGCCAGGTCAACGTCGGCTCCTATGTGGCGCCGGGCACCCAGCTGATGGCGATCGTCCCCGACCGGATGTGGGTGACCGCAAACTTCAAGGAGACCCAGCTCAAGCTGATGAAGATCGGCCAGCCGGTGGACATCAAGGTCGATGCCTACCCCGACGTCAAGTTCCACGGCCGCGTCGACTCTGTCCAGCGCGGCGCGGGGCAGGCCTTTGCGCTGCTGCCGCCGCAGAATGCGACGGGCAATTACGTCAAGGTCGTCCAGCGCGTGCCGGTGCGCATCGAGTTCGATGCGCGGAACGGCCCCGACCCGCGCCGCTACCCGATCGGCCCGGGCATGTCGGTGGTGCCGACGGTCAAGGTGCGCTGAGCATGGCGGACGCGGCAAAGGCCCGGAGCGACGGATGGGACCCGTCGCGCTCGGCGGCGGGACCTTACAGCCCGTGGCTGATCGTCGCGATCATCTCGGTGCCGACCTTCATGGAGGTGCTCGACACCTCGATCGCCAACGTCAGCCTCGATCATATCGCCGGCGGGCTGTCGATCACCACCGACCAGGCGACCTGGGTGCTGACCACCTATCTCGTCGCCAACGCAATCATCATACCGATGTCGGGATGGCTGTCCGACGCGATCGGGCGCAAGCGCTATTTCCTCATCTCCATCGCGCTGTTCACGCTGGCCTCGCTGCTATGCGGGCTGGCGCCGAACCTGCAGACGCTGGTGATCGCGCGGCTGCTGCAGGGGATCGGCGGCGGCGGGCTCGCGCCGGTCGAGCAGGCGATGCTCGCCGACACCTTCCCCCCGGCGAAGCGCGGCATGGCGATCGCCGCCTTCGCGATCGTGGTCGTCGTCGGCCCGGTGCTGGGGCCGACGCTGGGTGGCTTCATCACCGAGCATGCGAGCTGGCATTGGGTGTTCCTGATCAACGTGCCGGTGGGCATCGTCGCCTTCTTCCTGGCGGACATCTTCGTCGATGAGCCCGAGCAGGTGGTCAAGGATCGCAAGGCGAAGCTCGATCGCGGGCTCAAGGTCGATTACTGGGGCTTCCTGTTCATCGTCCTCGGGCTCGGCTGTCTGGAGCTGACCTTCGACCGCGGCGAGCGGCTGGATTGGTTTGCGAGCCCGTTCATCATCGCGACCGCAACGATCTCGGCAGCGTCGCTGATCGCGCTGGTCGTCCGCGAGCTGACCGCCGAGGACCCGATCGTCGACTTGAAGCTGCTTGGCCGGCCAAGCTTCGCGATCACCATCGCGCTGATGACGCTGACTGGGCTGATCCTGTTCGGCACGACGCAGCTGGTGCCGCAGATGCTCCAGCAGGTGCTCGGCTACAGCGCGCTCGATGCGGGGCTGGCGCTGACTGCGGGCGGGCTCGCGACGCTGGTCGCCGTGCCGTTCGCCGGGCGGCTGTCGGGCGTCGTCGACGTACGCGCGCTGCTGATCCCGGCGATGCTGATGCAGGCGATGGCGTTGTGGTACATGAGCGGCTTCACCGCCGACATCACCTTTGCCGATGCGGCGACCGCGCGGCTGATGCAGTCGATCGGCCTGCCGTTCCTGTTCGTGCCGATCAACGCCATAGCTTATGCCGGCCTCAAGCAGACGCAGACCGCGCAGGCATCGAGCCTGCTCAATGTCTTCCGCAACCTGGGCGGGACGCTCGGCATCTCGGCAGCGCAGACGCTGCTCGCCTCGCATCGCCAGACCCAGCAGTCGGAGATGGTCGAGGGCCTGTCCGGGCTCAACCCGAACTATACCGACTGGCTCGGCAAGGCCGGGCAGGCGGTCGCGGGTGCCGCGGACCCGGCGATGGCGCCGCTCGGCGTGCTCTACGGCCAGGTGCAGAAGCAGGCGGCGATGCTCGCCTTCCTGAACGTCTATTGGGATCTGATGATCCTGGTGCTGGTCTGCATTCCGCCGGTGCTGTTCCTGAAGGTCAAGCGAAGCGCCGGCGGGCCACCCGGCGGAGGGATGGGACATTGAAGAAGTACTGGATGGCGGCGGCGGGTGCGGCGGCGCTCGCCGGCTGTACGGTGGGGCCGAACTACCGCCCGCCTGCCATGGCGGTGCCGCCGAGCTTCGCCGAGCCGCAGGCCGCTGCGGGCGCGGTGGTCGATCCGGCGACCTGGTGGCGCGCGTTCGGTGATCCGGTCCTCGATCGCCTGGTGACGCGCGCGCTCACGGGCAATCCGGACATGGCGACCGCCGCCTCGCGCGTGCGCCAGGCGCGGTTGCAGGAGATCGCCGCGCGGGCTGCGGGGCTGCCGAGCATCAACGGCAGCGCCGAGGCGTCGCATGTCGAGTTCAGCAAGAACGCGGGCTTCTCCTCGCTCGCCCGCGTCTTCTCAGGCGGGAGCGGAAGCAGCGGGGGTAGCGGCACGACGACGGGCGTCGCGCTGCCGGGGAGCGGCATTACGACCTTCGCGCTCGGCTTCGACGCGAGCTGGGAGATCGACCTGTTCGGCGGCGTGCGTCGCCAGCGCGAGGCGGCAGCGGCACGAACTGAAGCCGCCGAGTGGACCCGGCGCGACGCTGCGGTGACACTCGCCGCCGAGGTGGCGCAGGCCTATTTCGCGCTCAGGCTGGACCAGGCGCAGGCGGCGGTGATCGCCGACGAGATCGCCCGGCAGCGCCGTGCCCTCGATATCGCCGGGCATGTGGCGCAGGTCGGGCTGGTGCCTGCGGTCGACGTGACCCGCCAGCGCGCGCAGCTGACCGGAACCGAGGCCCGGCTGGAGCCGGTCTCCGCCACCTTCCACGGCCGCGACCTCTTCGCGCCCGT
>CAXTNG010000022.1:14555-20827 GCA_964245475.1 uncultured Sphingomonas sp.
CGACGGTCGCATCCACGCCTTGGGACTTCTGCTCGGCGACGCACCCGAGTCGCTCGGTGCGGAACTGTCCGCACCCGCAGCTCTCGCATCGCTGCCGGCCGTGCCCGCCGGCTTGCCGTCCGAACTGCTGCGCCGCCGGCCCGACGTGCTCGCTGCGGAGCGGCGGCTGGCCGCGGCAAATGCCGATATCGGCGTTGCGGTTGCCGATCTCTACCCGCGCATCTCGCTGACGGGGGTTGCGCAGCTGATCTCCACCTCGCTCGCCTCGCTGCTCGAGCGCGACAGCCTGCAAGCGACCGGCAGCGCGGGCGCGAAGGTGCCGTTGCTCGATTTCGGCCGCCGTCGTGCGCAGGTGGAGTCGCGGCGCGAGGATCGCGAGCAGGCGTATGTGGCCTATCAAGCGACGGTGCTCGGCGCGTTGCGCGATGTCGAGGATGCGCTCGCACGGCTCGATGCCGAGCGCCGCAGGATCGCGGCGCTGCAGCAGGCGGTGGCGGATGCGCAGGCCAGCGCCAGAGCAGTCGAGGCGCGGTATCGCACGGGCTTCGTGGCGCAGGACAGCCTGCTCAACGCCGAAGTGGACGTGCTCGCGGCACGCGAGCAGCTGGCGACGAGCGAGGCGCAGCTCAGGCAGCTGACCGCGGCGTTGTTCAAGGCGATGGGAGGCGGCTGGTCCGCCGATATGGCGCTGCTGGAGCGGCCGGCGCGCTGACAGGGGCGCCTCAAAATGTCGGCCCGCAAGGTAAGCGAAGCCGTTACGGCTTCGCCCCCTCACGAGCCGACGGTACTCACCCCGTTACCAGGGCTTGATCTCGTTCGGATCGACGCAGAACAGCGCCAAGATAAGCTTCAACATGGTCTTCTCCCTCGTTGGCACCCTCGCGAGGGCGCGAAACGAGTCGTAAAGGATAATGTCCCGTTAAACAATCGTTTCAATCGCGGCTTAACCTTTTTCGGAGCGCCTTAAGGCATTCTTCAGACCCGCGGCTTAGGCGTGGCCGGATGAGAGAAGCCGCGTTGCCGCAGTGTATGCCGGACGCTTCCCCCTTGCTGCCGGGGGACGGTACAGACACGGGCGCATGGCGGTTCTTCGCTGTTCTCACCATCGAAAACTTTGCTTTGCTTCGCAGGCACTTGGGGCAGGCGGCAAGCGTGAAGGCCATCGAGGCGGTGGCGGCACGGGTCGCGTCGCTGGCGCCGGACGCCGCGCTGGTCGTGGTCGGGCGGGATACGATCGAGCTCACCGCAGTCTGCGCCGGGCAGGATACGGCTGAAGCGTTGCTCTTCGCTATCGAACAGGACTGCGCACGTCCGTTCGCAATCCGAGGTACGAGCCACCACGTCGAATTGCTGCTGGGTGCCAGCGTGGCGCACGAGTCCGAGCATGACGACCTGCGTCTGGTTGAGGACGCCGAGCATGCGCTCGACGAAGCGCGAGCCGAGCGCCGACTCGTTGTTCGCACATTGACCCGGGCGGACTGCCTCGACCGCATCGCGCTCAAGCGCGATCTCGGCGCGGCGATCGCCGACCAGTCGCTGTTCGTCCATTACCAGCCCAAGGTGCACCTCCGCCGAGGAGAGATTGCCGGGGTTGAAGCGCTGCTGCGCTGGCGGCACCCCGTTCGTGGTCTGATCTCGCCGGCCGACTTCATCCCGATCGCCGAAGAGACCCGCGACATCTTCGCGCTGACACTCTGGACGCTCCGCCAGGTCATCGAAGACCAGCTGGCGCTGGCGCGGCTCGGGCACGACCACATCGTGTTCGTAAACATCTCGGGCGTGCTGCTCGGCGATCCGCGCTTCGTCGATGCGGTGCAGGCCCTCGTGCCGCCGAGCGGTGCGCAGATCGGCTTCGAGATCACCGAGACCTCGGTTATCCGCGATCCCGATAGCGCCATCGCCAACCTCAAGCTCTTCGCAGACATGGGCATCACCGTCGCGATCGACGATTACGGCGCCGGCCTGTCCTCGCTTGCCTACCTCAAGCAATTGCCCGCGCGCGAACTCAAGATCGACAAGCTATTCATCACTCAGCTGACCAGTTCGCACCGCGACCCGCTGATCGTTCGCTCGACCATCGACCTGGCGCACGCACTTGACATGGAAGTGGTCGCCGAAGGGGTCGAGACCGCCACGACGCTCGCGCTGCTGTCGGTCATGGGTTGCGACATGGCACAGGGCTTTCTGATGAGCCGCCCGATCGGCTTCGATGCCTTGGTCACCTTTCTCCAGGACTACTCGCCGGCGGTCCACGTCGCGCGGCCGGCGTTTACGCGACTCGCCGCCGGGATGCAGCGGGGTTGAGCGTGCTGCGCCGCCGTCTCGCCGTCCTGCTCGTTGCGCTCGGCGCTTTTCACGTCCCCTTCGCAGCCGCCGCACAGGGCGCGCGCGAGCATGTCGATGTGCTGATCGCCGATGGCCGGGCTGCGATGTTGGTCGACCCGGCCCAGGCGCGCACCAAGGCGCAGCAGGCGGAGCGTGAGATTGCGAGCATCGCAGACCCGAACGTCCGCGGCAGGATGGAGGCAACCGCGCTCTGGTTACAGGGCGAGGCGGCATATCGGCTCCAGGACCTCGCTGTCGCATCGAGCAAGCTGCAAAAGGCGATGGCACTGGCTCGACAATATGCTCCGGGATCGCGCTTGGAGGGCGACGTGCTGCTGTCGAGCGGCAGCGTCGACGGCGAGACCGGTAAAATCGTTGCGGCACTTGGCGAGCTTCAACGCGCTCATGCCATCTTCCTTCGCAACAAGGAGATGCGCAGTCGCGTCATAGCGCTGAGCTGCATCGCTTCACTCTATACCCATGCCAAGGATTACTCCGCCGCATTGCGCTATTATGATCAGGCGCTCGCCGGATTCAGCGGCGATCCTGCTCTGCGCGTCTCCATCCTAAACAATCGGGCCGTCACGCTCAGGGCCATGGGGCGTTATGCCGAAGCTGAGAGCCAGTTTCGTGCGGCGCTGGCGATCGCCGACACGATGCGCAGCAACGTGTTAAAGGCGCAGATCGTCCGCAACATTGCCTGGACACAGCTCAAGCAGAACGATGTTGAGGGCGCCTTCGAGACGCTGAAGCGGGGCGACGTTGCCGTTCGCCGGGCCGATCCGGTGTACCAGCAGGCGGCTATGGCCGTTGCGGCGCAGGCAGCGCTGCAGGCTGGACGGACCGGTCAGGCGGCAGCGCTGATCGAGCAGAGCTTTGCCCATGTGAACCTCGACACGACCTCGTTCGGCTTTCGCGATGCGCATGAAACGGCCTATCAGGTGTTTCACAAGCTCGGCCGGGACAACGAGGCGTTCGCGCACCTGCTCGCGGTCAAGCGGCTCGACGACGAGGTGACCGAGGTCGCCACCTCGACCAGCGCCGCGCTGATGACGGCGCGGTTCGATTTTGCCAATCAGGAGCTGCGCATCGCGCGGCTCAAGGCCGAGGATCTGAGCCGGCGCGTCGAGGCGGCGCGGACGCAGGCCAGGGTCCAGCGCTACATCTTCTACGGCGGCGCCGGCACGACCGCGATCGTCATCGGGGCGCTGCTCATCGGCCTCATCGTCGTCCGCCGCAGCCGCGACAAGGTGCGCGCGGCGAACACCGACCTCGGCTTCGCCAACGCCGCGCTCGGCAAGGCGCTTGCCGCCAAGACCGAGTTCCTGGCGACCACCAGCCACGAGATCCGCACGCCGCTCAACGGCATCCTCGGCATGACCCAGGTGATGCTCGCCGACCCCACGCTGCCCGAGGCGATGCGCGACCGGCTGTCGGTTGTGCAGGGCGCGGGGACGACGATGCGCGCGCTGGTCGACGACATCCTCGATGTCGCCAAGATGGAGAACGGCAAGCTGGTGCTTGAGGACGCGCCGTTCGACCTGAAGGCGACGATCCTCGACGCGACCCGGCTGTGGGACGTGCAGGCGGGCGCCAAGGGCATCGTCTTCCGGCGCATGCTCGACGATTGCCCCGCGATCGTGTCCGGCGATGCGGGGCGGGTGCGGCAGGTGGTGTTCAACCTCCTCTCCAACGCGCTCAAGTTCACCGACGCGGGCGAGATCGCGATCGCCGCGCGGCAGCAGCCCGACGGGCAGGTGGCGATCGCGGTCAGCGACAGCGGTGTAGGCATCCCGGCGGACAAGCTGGAGGCGATCTTCGAATCGTTCCGCCAGGCCGATGCTGGCACCACGCGGCGGTTCGGCGGCACCGGGCTGGGGCTGGCGATCTGCCGCCAGCTGGCGCGCGCGATGGGTGGCGACGTGACGGTGGATAGCGCCGTCGGCCGCGGATCGGTGTTCACCGTGACGCTTCCGCTCGTGACGGTGGCGGAAGACGCCGGCCATGCGGCGGACGTGCGCGCCCCGGCGCTGCTCGTCCTAGAGCGCAATCCCATCGCGCGCAGCCTGCTCCGTACGCTGCTCCAGCCGCACGCGGAGCGGATCGTGTTCGCGGGCGATGTCGCCGAAGCGGTGGCGGCGCTTGCCGACCCATCGATCGCGCAGGTGCTTCTCGACGACGCGACGGTGCGCGCGGCCGGCGACTCGCAGGCGGCGCTGCGGGCGATCACGGGCGCGGCGGGCGCCGGCGTGTCCGTCACCCTGCTCTCTCCGGCCGTCGATGATGCCGAGCGGCAGGCGCTTCTCGCCACCGGAATCGATTGTATCCTGACCAAGCCGGTCAGCGGGCCGTCGCTTGTCGCAACATTGTTCCGGCAAGGAGACGATCCGCTTGTCAGGCGGGCTGCTTGAGCCGATAGGCGCCCTCCTATGGCTGCCAAAATGGCTTTCCGCATGGCGTGGATGCAGCGATGAAGGTGCTGTTCATCGAGGACGACGGGATGAACCGGCGTGTCGTCAAGGACATGCTGAGCGTAGCCGGCGCCGACATGGCCGAGGCGGAGAGCGCCGAGGACGGCCTGGCGATGCTCGACTCGGCCGATTACGACATGCTGCTCGTCGACCTGCGCATGCCGGGGATGGACGGCATGACCGCGATCCGCCACATTCGCGCGCGCAGCGACGCCAAGGCCAAGGTGCCGGTGATCGTCGTCACGGCGGACGCGGGTATCGACCTGCGCGAGCAGTGCCTGGCGGCGGGGGCGGACGACGTGCTGTTCAAGCCGGTGGCGATGGACGCGCTGTTCGACGCGATGGGGCGTATCCTAGCGCGCGATGCGGGGGCGGGCGGCGCGATCCTCTGATCCTTGCATCGACGGGTTTTCAAAGACTTGACCCGCTGAACGTCACGAAAGTCCCGCCAATGGGGTAGGCGGCTGCGCACCGGTCGGACGCGCTAAGTTGACACCAAGTTGACACTATCGCGCGTGAAAGTGGAAGGTCGGGGGAGCGATCGCATCCACGTCATCCACCATTGTCATAGAGCATGGGTTGAGCCCCGCGCGACCATGCACGTCCCGATCGCTGTAGGACAGCGCTAACGGCTTTCGAGGATGTCGGCGCGGGCGAGCGTGACGCGCGCGTGCGGCCGATCGAAGCGCAGGATCAGGGTGGCGTCGCCATCTAGCATGCGCAGCTCGAAGCCTTGCGCCTGCTGCCAGCCTGCTTCGTCGAGCGGATGGCCCTGCAGGTCGCGCCAGTCGGCGGCGGCGAGGAAGGCGGGATCGGCGAAGCTGCCCGAGGCGCGAAAGGCGGCGAGCGCGGCGACGAAATCCTCCAGCGCGGTGTCGCGGTTCTCCCAGTCAAGCCAGGTGACGGCATTGTCCTGCGCATAGGCGTTGTTGTTGCCGCCCTGCGTGCGCCCGAACTCGTCGCCCGCGGTGAGCATGATCGTGCCCTTGGTGGCGAACAGTGTCGCCAACAGGGCGCGCATGTCGCTGCGGCGGCGGCCGTCGATGGCGGGATCGCCGGTGGGGCCTTCGGCGCCGTTGTTCCAGCTGATCTCGTGCGCGTGGCCGTCGCGATTGTCCTCGCCGTTGGCGTGGTTGTGGCGCCCGGCATAGGCGACGGTGTCGGCCAGAGTGAAGCCGTCGTGGGCGGCGATGAAGCTGACGCTGCGGGTCGCCGCGCCGTGAAAGACGTCCGACGAGCCGGCGATGCGGGTGGCGAGCGTGGCCGCGCTGCCGTCGCCGCGCCAGAAGCGGCGGACGTCGTCGCGGTAGCGGTCGTTCCATTCGAGCCAGCTGTCCGGGAACTTGCCGAGGCAATAGGCATCGCAGTCCCACGGCTCGGCGATCATCACGCGGGCCGCAAGCAGCGGGTCGGCGGCGATCTCGGCGAAGATCGGGGCGTGGGCGTCGAAGCCTGGGCCACGGGCGAGGACGGGGG
>CAXTNG010000023.1:0-261 GCA_964245475.1 uncultured Sphingomonas sp.
CCTCCATCCTGCTCGCGCTTACCGAATTTCCCCGTGCCGTCGCCGAATGGGCGTCGCTGCCGCTCGCCTCGCCGTTGCTCGCCACCGCCCCGCGTGGCGATGGTCACCCGGTGCTCGTCCTGCCCGGCTTCGCGACCACCGACGGCTCGACCAAGGTGTTGCGCAAGTTCCTGACAAAGATCGGCTATGACGCGCATACCTGGGATCTGGGCCGCAACCTCGGTCACCGGGCGATCGGGCGCGAGGGCGAGCACCTGGTCG
>CAXTNG010000023.1:271-7509 GCA_964245475.1 uncultured Sphingomonas sp.
CGCCTGCGCGCGATCCACGAGGCGACCGGGCAGAAGGTCAGCCTGGTCGGCTGGTCGCTGGGCGGCGTGATGGCGCGGCTGGTCGCGCACAAGGCGCCAGACGCGGTGCGCCAGGTGATCACCCTCGGCTCGCCCTTCGCCGGCAGCCCCAAGTCGTCGACCGTCTGGCGCGCCTATGAGTGGCTCACCGGCGACCGCGTCGACGACGCGCGCATCGTCCGTCAGCTCGACGACCACGCCGGCCCGCCGCCGGTGCCGTCGACCGCGATCTGGTCGCGCGCCGACGGCATCGTCGCCTGGCAGACCTGCAAGGAGCGCGCCTCGGCGACCACCGACAATATCGAGGTCCGCGGCAGTCACTGCGGCCTGGGCGTCAACCCGTCGGTGCTCTACGCCGTCGCCGATCGCCTCGCGCAGCCCGACGGCGGTTGGGCGCCGTTCAAGCGCGAGGGCATGAAGGCCTGGGTCTACCCCTCGGCAGGGCACGCCTGAGCCGGCCGGCTCGTTACGCGACTGGAACACCCCGGCGCCTGCCGCTAAGGCGCGGCTGGTTATTGCAACGCAGGCCGCATGCGGCGCGTTGCGTCTACAGCGAAAGGCCGTTTCATGTCCGACGTCGCCAGTGCCGACGCGCAAGCCCCCGAGGGCGTCCACGAGGACGGCTCGCCCGAGCGCTTGGCCATCGACACGATCCGCACGCTCTCGATGGACGCGGTGCAGGCGGCGAACAGCGGCCATCCCGGCACGCCGATGGCGCTCGCGCCGGTCGGCTACACGCTGTGGAGCAGGTTCCTCCGCTATGACCCCGCGAACGCCGACTGGCCGAACCGCGACCGCTTCGTCCTCTCGGTCGGCCACGCCTCGATGCTGCTCTACAGCCTGATCCACCTCGCGGGCATCGAGGAGATCGACGCGGAGGGCAACAAGACGGGCAGGGAGGCGGTGAGCCTCGACGACATCCGTCACTTCCGCCAGCTCGGCTCCAAGACCCCGGGCCATCCCGAATACCGCCACACCACCGGCGTCGAGACCACCACCGGCCCGCTCGGCCAGGGTTGCGGCAACTCGGTCGGCATGGCGATCGCCGAGCGCTGGCTGGCCGCGCGCTACAACAAGGATGGCTTCACGCTGTTCGACCATGATGTCTATGCGCTGTGCGGCGACGGCGACATGATGGAGGGCGTTTCCGCCGAGGCGGCGAGCCTCGCGGGGCATCTCAAGCTTTCCAACCTTTGCTGGATCTACGACAGCAACCACATCTCGATCGAGGGCGCCACCGATCTCGCCTTCGACGAGGATGTCGGCCTGCGCTTCCAGGCCTATGGCTGGAACGTCATCCATTTGGACGACGCCAACGATATCGAGGCGTTCGCGAGGGCGATCGAAACGTTCAAGGCGACCGATGACCGGCCGACCTTCATCGTCGTCCACTCGGTGATCGGCTGGGGCAGCCCCAGGGCCGGCAGCGAGAAGGCGCACGGCGAGCCGCTCGGCGAGGACAACGTGAAGGCGACCAAACGCGCCTACGGCTGGCCCGAGGACAAGTCGTTCTACGTCCCCGACGGCGTCGCCGAAGCGTTCCGCGATGCGATCGGCGGCCGCGGCGGCAAGCTGCGCGCCGAATGGGCCGCGACGCTGGAGCGCTACCGCTCCGCCCAGCCCGATCTCGCCGCCGAGCTCGACCTGCTCCTCAACGACAAGCTGCCCGACGGCTGGGACGCCGACATCCCCGTCTTCCCCGCGGACGCGAAGGGCCTCGCCAGCCGCGACTCCGGCGGCAAGGTGCTCAACGCGATCGTCGGCAAAGTGCCCTGGCTGATCGGCGGCTCTGCCGACCTCGCGCCCTCCACCAAGACCGACATCAAGGGCGCGCCTTCGTTTGAGGCGAACGACTATGCCGGCCGCAACTTCCACTTTGGCGTGCGCGAGCATGCGATGGGATCGGTGGTCAACGGCATGGCGCTGTCGCACCTCAAATCCTACGGCTCCACGTTCCTCGTCTTCCTCGATTACATGCGCCCCGCGGTGCGGCTGTCGGCGATCATGGAGCTGGGCGACGTGTGGGTCTACACGCACGATTCGATCGGCGTCGGCGAGGACGGGCCGACCCACCAGCCGATCGAGCAGCTCGCCATCCTGCGCTCAACGCCCGGCCTCGACACGATCCGCCCCGGCGACGCCAACGAGGTTGCATGGGCCTGGCGTGCGGCGATGGAGAACAGCGGCACACCCACCGTGCTGGTGCTGTCCCGCCAGGCGCTGCCGACGCTCGACCGTGAGAAATACGCGAGCGCGGAAGGCGTGCTGAAGGGCGGCTACGTGCTGGCCGACAGCGACGATCCCGAAGTCATCCTGATCGCCACCGGCTCCGAGCTGAGCCTCGCCGTCGCCGCGCATGAGACGCTGGCGGGCGATGGTGTCCGCAGCCGCGTCGTTTCGCTGCCCAGCTGGCATCGCTTCGAGGTCCAGGACGAAGCATACCGCGACAGCGTCCTGCCGCCCGCGACCAAGGCGCGGCTCGCGATCGAGATGGCGGGCGAGATGGGCTGGGACCGCTACGTCGGCAGCCACGGCGACACGGTCACCATGTCGACCTTCGGTGCGTCCGCCCCGATCGCCAAGCTCCAGGAGAAGTACGGCTTCACCCCCAAGCAGGTCGCCGCCAAGGCCCGCAAGCTGATTGCCGAAGCCGCCTCGACCGAGAAGGAATGAACCGATGAGCACGCTCTCCGATCTCTCCGCCGCCGGTACCGCGGTGTGGCTCGACTTCGTGGACCGCAAGTTCCTCGCCGCCGGCGGCCTGCAGAAGCTCGTCGACGAGGACGGGCTCACCGGCGTCACCTCGAACCCGTCGATCTTCGAAAAGGCGATGGGGCATGGTGACGCCTATGACGAGAGCCTCGCCGCCTACGACCGCGAGCCCCCGGATGCCGCGACCATCGACCGCTACGAGCACCAGGCGATCGAGGACATCAAGGTCGCCGCCGATATCCTGCGGCCCGTCTACGATCGGCTCGATGCCAAGGACGGCTATGTCAGCCTGGAGGTCTCGCCGTACATCGCCGACGACACCGATGCGACCATCGCCGAGGCACAGAAGCTGTGGAAGGCGGTCGGCAAGCCCAATCTGATGATCAAGATTCCCGGCACGCTTGCCGGCGGCCCGGCCATCGCCGCGACGATCGCGGCGGGGATCAACGTCAACGTGACCTTGCTGTTCGCGCAGTCGGCGTATCAACGGGTCGCGGAGGCCTATGCCACCGGGCTCGAAGAGCGCGTGCGGCAGGGGCAGCCGATCAACCGGATCGCCAGCGTCGCCAGCTTCTTCGTCAGTCGGATCGACGCGAAGATCGACAAGAAAATCGACGATCTCGGAACGGACGAGGCGAAGGCCATGCGCGGCAAGGTCGCGGTCGCGAACGCCAGGCTAGCCTATGCCTGGTATCAGGATTTCATCGCTTCCGATCGCTGGCAGGCGCTCGCCGCCAAGGGCGCGCAACCGCAGCGGCTGCTCTGGGCGTCGACCGGCGTGAAGGACCCGGCCTATCCCGACACGCTCTACATCGACACGCTGATCGGCCCTGATACGGTCAACACCATGCCGCCCAAGACCATGGACGCGTTCCGGGATCATGGGACGGTGAGCGAGACGCTGACCGCGGATGTGGAGGAGGCTCGGCGGGTGCTCGCCGAAGCCGAGCGGCTCGGTCTCGACCTCGACGATGTCACCGGCACGCTCGTCGAGGAAGGCGTCGCCTCCTTTGCCAAGGCCTTCGACGACCTGCTCGGCGCGATCGCAAAGAAGCAGCCGGCGGCGGTTTGACTTCTCTCCACCGTCGCCCCGGACTTGCTACGGGGTCCACGGTTTCGCAAGGGGCGCGGCTGTAGCCGCTTGTGATATCGCCTGCCGCACGCTGGACCCGGAACAAGTCCGGGGTGACGCAGTATGTGTTCAACAGGTTGGAACAGGAAACTCGAATGAAACTCGGCATGATCGGCCTTGGCCGGATGGGCGCCAACATCGCGCGGCGCCTGATGCGCAACGGCCATGAAGTCGTCGCCTACGACCGCGACGCCAAGGCGGTCGAGACGCTGGCGGGCGAGGGCGCGATCGCCGCGTCCTCGCTGGAGGACATGCACGACAAGCTGGCCGATCCGCGCATCTTCTGGGTCATGCTCCCAGCCGGCAAGCCGACCGACGACACGATCGAGGCGCTGTCCGCGGGCTGCGCGTCCGGCGCGGTCATCATCGACGGCGGCAACACCTTCTACAAGGACGACGTCAAGCGGGCGAAATACCTGGCCGAAAAGGGCATCCATTACGTCGATGTCGGTACGTCCGGCGGCGTCTGGGGACTGGAGCGCGGCTATTGCATGATGATCGGCGGCGAAAAGGAGGTTGTCGACCTCCTCGACCCGATCTTCGACACGCTGGCCCCCGGCCTCGGCACGATCGCGCGCACGCCCAACCGGATGGAGAACGAGGGCGAGGACCCGCGTGCCGAGAAGGGCTATATCCACGCTGGCCCCGCCGGCGCGGGCCATTTCGTCAAGATGGTGCACAACGGCATTGAATACGGCTTGATGCAGGCCTATGCCGAAGGCTTCGACGTGCTCGCGGGCAAGAGCAAGGATTCGCTTCCCGAGGACCAGCGGTTCGACCTCAACCTGACCGACATCGCCGAGGTGTGGCGGCGCGGCAGCGTCATCTCCTCCTGGCTGCTCGATCTCTCCGCCGCCGCGCTCGCCAGCGATCAGAAGCTGGAGCATTTCTCCGGCCGCGTCGCGGACTCGGGCGAGGGGCATTGGACGGTCGAGGCGGCGATGGAGCAGGCGACTCCGGTGCCGGTCCTCACCACTGCCCTGTTCTCCCGCTATCGCAGCCGCGTCGACCACACCTTCGGCGACAAGATGCTCTCGGCGATGCGCTTCGGCTTCGGCGGCCACGTCGAAATGCCCCAATGACGCTGGTCGTATCCGATATCGACGGCACCTTGGTGGACAAGCAGAAAAGGCTGACACCCGCGACCATCGCCGCGGTGGGCCGGCTGCGCGACGCGGGCTACGGCTTCACCATCATCAGCGCCCGCCCGCGGTCGGGCATGATGCCGATCGCCGACGCGCTGGCGCTCGATGGGCCGATGGCCGCGTTCAATGGCGGCACCGTGTTCCAACGCGGCGGAGCGGTCCTCTTCCAGCAGCGGCTGGACGAAGCTGTTACACGCCAAGCCTTTGATGTCGCTGGTGATGCGGTCGACACTTGGGTCTTCGCCGACGACCGCTGGTATGCCACCGACCCCAACGGTCCGCACACCGCCAGCGAGAGGCTCGCCTCGAATCAACAACCGGCGGTGTGCACAAATTTCGGCGACCGGATCGACAAGATCACCTTCGTCAGCGACGACGAGCCGCTGCTCCGCGATCTCACCGCGCGGATGCGCGCGGCGATTGCGGAAGACGCAGCGACGATCGTCCAGTCGCAAACCTACTATCTCGAGATCACCGCCCCCGCCGCCAACAAGGGCGACGGCGTGACACGGCTGGCGGAAGCGTTCGGCACCGATCTGGCCGACACGATCGCCATCGGCGACCAGGCGAACGACGTGGCAATGTTCGCCCGCGCGGGTCGTTCGATCGCAATGGGGCAGGGGCCGCAGGGAGTGCGCGATGCGGCCGATGCGGTCACGCTCGCCAATGACCAAGATGGTGTCGCGTACGCTATCGACCACATGATTCTGGAGTAGACGGCATGAAGCAACTGGTCGCCTTCGATCTCGACGGCACGCTTGCAGAGAGCAAGCAGCCGCTCAAGGCGGACATGGGCGAGGCGCTGGCCGACCTGCTTGGCGTTGCGCATGTTGCGGTGATCTCGGGTGGCGACTGGCCGCAATTCGACAAGCAGGTCGCTAGCCGCCTGCCCGCCCGCGCCGACCTCACGCGCCTCTGGCTTATGCCGACCACGGGCACCAAGCTCTACCGCCATACGGAGGCGACGTGGCAGGCGGTCTACGCCGAGCTGTTCGACGAGGCGACCCGCGACACGATCAAGCAGGCGTTCCAGGACGCGCTCAAGGCGACCGGCTTCAAGCCCGAGCAGACTTGGGGCGAGCAGGTCGAGGACCGCGGTAGCCAGATCACCTTCTCCGCCCTGGGTCAGCAGGCACCGCTCGAGGCGAAGGAGAAATGGGATCCCGATTTCGCTAAGCGCAAGGTGATCCAGGCCGACCTGCGCACACGCCTTCCCGGTCTGTCGATCAACATGGGCGGTGCGACATCGATCGACATCACGCGGGAGGGCGTCGACAAGGCTTATGGTCTCAAGAAGCTGCGCGACGCGAGCGGCATCGCGTTGGATGCTATGATGTTCATTGGCGACGCGATCTTCCCCGGGGGCAACGACTATCCGGCGAGGGAGCTCGGCCTCGACACCGTGCGCGTCCGCGACCCGCAGGAAACGCTCGCGGTGATCGCCACGGTCGTCGCCTGCCAGCACGCCTAACTTGCCCTCAATCCGGAAAAACGACACAAGTGGTTTAACCGCTTCCATCGGCGGCAGACCAGCTTGGAGCGGCCGATGCTGACGGAGCTTTTCCTGAAAGGCCGCGGGCGCGATGCACTCGATGCCGAGGACATCCGCTACCTCGAAGAGGGTATCGGCGGCGTTCGCGAGTATCCGTCACGCCATTGCATCGTGCGCGAAGGCAAGCCGGTCTGGACGAGTACGCTGCTGCTCGAAGGTGTCATCTGCCGCTACATGGACGATCGTGAGGGCTATCGGCAGCTCGTCGCGCTCCATGTTCCGGGTGACTTCGTCGACCTGCACGGCTTTCCGATGAAGCGGCTCGATCACGATGTCGCGACGATCGGCCCGGTAAAGGTTGCCGAATATCCCCATGACGCGATCGAGCGAATCGTCGAGGACCGCCCGCGGCTCACCCGCATGCTATGGTTCTCGACGCTGCTGGATGCGGCGATGCACCGCGAATGGATCTTTCGGCTCGGTCGTCTCGGTGCGGACGGACGGATCGCTCACTTCTTCTGCGAGCTCAATTGCCGTTTGGAGATGGTCGGGCTGGCGGAGGGCGGCCGCTTCACCCTGCCGTTGACCCAGGCCGATCTGGCGGAAGCCTGCGGGCTGACCGGAGTCCATGTCAACCGCGTGCTGCGCGCGCTGCGGGAGCAGGGCTTGCTGATCTATCAGCGTGGCTCCGCTCACATGCTGGATCGCCAGAAGCTGC
>CAXTNG010000023.1:7519-14689 GCA_964245475.1 uncultured Sphingomonas sp.
GAGTTCGATCCGGGCTACCTCTACGGCACCGATGCGCGGTGATCGGAGCGTTGCCGGTCGTTTGATCTTGGCGGGCGGAGCCTCAGCCGATGCGTTCGGCAATGAGTGCGCCGAACGGGGGAAATGACCAGTCCGCCGCACCGTTGATGGCTTCGCTCGCCCGCCACGCATCCGGCTCGGCGGGTGACCAGCGTATGGGCTCGATGCCCAGGTTGAACACGCACAGCACCGCCTCGCTGTCCTGCGCGCGCTCGAAGGCGAGCAGCGCCGGGCCGGCGTGCAGCGTCCGCCAGCTGCCGGTGTGGAGCGCCGGATGTGCCTTGCGCAAGGCGATGAGGCGACGGGTCAGGTGGAGCAGCGATTCCGGATCACCCTCCTGCCGGTCTACGGCGAGCCCTTTATGATCGTGCCCGATCGGTAGCCACGGCTCGGCAGTCGAGAAGCCGCAATACGGCGCATCGGCGAGCCAGGGCATCGGCGTCCGCGCCCCATCGCGTGACAGCGTCATCGGCCAATTGGCGATCGCCTCCGGGTCCTGGAGGTCCGCGAAGGGCACGTCGACCTGGGTCAGCGCCAGCTCCTCGCCGTAATAAAGGAACACGTTGCCGCGCAGGCACAACAGCATCGCCATCTTGCACGCGGCGAAGGCATGTTCGTGCCCCGCGGGGGCCTGCCAGCGCGACATGGCGCGCGGCGCATCGTGGTTCTCGAACGCCCAGCTCGGCCAACCCACGCCCGGCACGTCGGGCCATGCGCCGACCGCATCCTCGACCACATCGGGCGTCAGAGCGGATGCGTAAAGGAAGTCGAAGCCATAGGCGGTGTTGAGCCTGTGGTTGCCCGCGGTGAACAGCTTCATCTCGCGCTCGGCATTCTCCCCGCCGACCTCGGCGACGGTGAAGCGGCCTTCATACGCGTCCATCGTCTCGCGGATACGCTCGAGGAAGCCGGTGATGTCGGCGTGGCCCTGGTTGTAGCGCTTGAGCTGATAGTCGAACGGCCGGGTGCGCGGCTTGTTGGTCGGCGGCGCAGGCGGGTTATTCGTCAGCGCAGGATCGTGCATCATGAAGTTCAGCGCATCGAGACGGAAGCCGTCGACGCCGCGGTCGAGCCAGAACCGGGCGGTATCGAGCAGCGCGTCCTGCAACGCCGGCAGATGGCCGTTGATCTGCGGCTGTTCCTTCAGGAAATTGTGCATGTAATATTGCTGCCGGCGCGCGTCCCAGGTCCACGCCGGGCCGCCGAACACCGATTGCCAGTTCGACGGCGGCGCGCCGTCCGGCTTGGCGTCAGCCCAGACGTACCAGTTCGCCTTGGGGTTGGTGCGGCTCGAGCGGCTCTCGACGAACCAGGGATGCAGGTCCGACGTGTGGCAATAGACCTGGTCGATTAGGACTTTGAGCCCCAGCGCGTGGGCGCGCGCGACCAGCTCGTCAAAATCGGCCAAGGTGCCGAAGATCGGATCGACGCCGCGGTAATCGGCGACGTCGTAGCCGAAGTCCTTCATTGGCGAGGTGAAGAAGGGCGACAGCCAGATCGCATCGACCCCGAGCGTGGCGACATAATCGAGGTGACGGGTGATCCCCGGCAGGTCGCCGATCCCATCGCCGTTCGAATCCGCGAAGCTCCGTGGGTAGATCTGGTAGACGACCGCGCCCTTCCACCAGTCCGCCATCAGGGTGCCTCCGCCGCGCATACCGCATAGCCGAAGGCGGGCAGCGCTATGCTGACGCTTGCGGGTGCGGCGGATCGCGTGGGGCAGGGGCCTGCCAGCGCCTTCCACCGCATCGAGCCGACCTCGACCTGAACCGCGCCGGTGATCGGCTTGTCGGAGGTGTTGAAGGCGAGCAGCACCTCGGCACCGGTCTTCGGGTCGAAGCGCGAGATGGCGAGTAGTCCCGGCTCGGCTCCGCGCGCGCGCAGCACCTGCCTGCCACGGGTCAGCGCCGGCGTCGCCAGCCGCACGCGCGCGAGGCTCGCGATCTCGCGAAACATGGGGTTGTCCTCACCGAAGCTGGCAGTCGCGGTCGTCTTGGTCGTGCCGAGCAGCCTGTTGTCGTTGTAAGTCGCGACGCGGCTCGTGAACATATCCTCGCGCGCATCCTGGTCGTTGCCGTCGCCGACGAAGCCCTGCTCGTCACCCGAATAGATCGTCGGCACGCCGCGCGAGAACATCATCATGGCGTTGGCCAGCATCGTCCGCCTAAGCACCTCCTCGTCGCTTGCATCCGGGCGAGCCTGACGGACGAAGGTGGCGAAGCGTCCGTCGTCGTGGTTGCCGGTGAAGGTCGGCAGGGTGACGGCGGTGTCGAAGCCCTTGGCATAGAGCGCATCGCCGTCGAACAGTTGCTCGAAGGCATTGGTCCCGCGCCTGCCGGCCACCGTCTCGATCACCGCCTGGCGGAACGAGAAGTCGAGCACCGCCGGCAGCCGGTCGACGATCGTGTGCTGCGCCAGCCTGGCCGGGCGCACATCGTGGTCGGACACCTCGCCGAAGATGTGAAAGTTCGGAATACCCTTCGCTTCTGCCCGCGCGAGCATGGCGGGCACGAGCTGCTGCCAGAACTCCGGATTGACATGGCGCGCGGTGTCGATGCGGAAGCCGTCGACGCCGTACCGATCGATCCAGTCGCCGAAGATGTCGATCATGCCCTGCACGACGCGCGGGTTCTCGGTCGCGAGATCGTCCAGACCGACGAAGTCGCCGTAGGTCGCGCTCTCGTCCTGATAGGTGGTGTTGCCGCGGTTATGGTACAGCCGCACGTCGTTGAGCCACGCGGGCACCTTCACGCTTTGCTCGGCCGTGGGCACATAGGGCGTGTAGGCGTAGACAGGGTCGGTCAGCTTCGCGAAGTTCGCCGCCGTCTGCACCGCATCGCCTGCGAAGCCGGCGTTGATCGGCTTGCCGCCCGTGCCGCCCTTCCGCTGGTAGGGATAGTCGGCGATCGAGCGATAGGGGCATTCCGCCTTACCGTCGCACTCGCGGTACCGGATCACATCCGCCGTGTGGTTTACGACGATGTCCATATACACCTTGATCCCACGCCCATGCGCCGCATCGACCAGTGCCTTGAACTCGGCGTTGGTGCCCAGATGCGGGTCGACCTGGGTGAAATCGGTGATCCAATAGCCGTGATAGCCGGCGCTCTCCTGCCCCGAAGGCCCTTGCACCGGCTTGTTCTTGAAGATCGGCCCCACCCAAATCGCCGTCGCGCCGAGTGCCTGAACGTAGGGCAGGCGGGAGGCCAGCCCCTTCAGGTCGCCGCCGTGGTAGAAGCCTTTGCGCGTCGGATCGAAGCCGGTGTGCAACGGGCCGCCGCTCAGCCCGCCGCTATCATTGGCAGGATCACCGTTCTCGAACCGGTCGGGCAGCAGGAAGTAGATCACCTCGTCCTGCGGCAGCCGCGCACGGTAATCCTGCGCGAGCGCGGGTGCGGCGGCTAGAAGCGCGGTGAGCGCGGCTAGCTTCTTCATCAGGCAGCCTTTGTCCGGACGGGGGGTGCAGCGCAATGCGCGGCGACGTACGCGTCGTGCGCGGGCATCCGTGCGGCGACGCTTTTGGCGTGTTGGGCGGAAAGCGAGAGGAACTCGGCGACCTCTGCATCGGAACGCGCATCGGCGAGTGCGTGATGGCCCGACGGAATAACGCCCTGGCCGACCATCACCTGCAGCCAGCCGATCTCGGTGAACAGCGAATCCTGGTTTGGGCTGATCCGGCCGTTTGCGCGGAACAGTTCTAGCCGCTCGGCGAGCGTGCCGGGGATCGCCGCGGCCCGTCTGGCTTGCCAGAACGGTTCAGGCCGGGCGTTGGCGTGGTAGTGGAGGATCAGGAAGTCGCGGATGGCCAGCCACTCGCGCTCAGTGCGGCGATTGTACTCCGCGACGTCGGCAGGTTCGATCCGCGCGCCGGGCCAGTATTCCAGCAGCCGGGCGACAGCCGACTGGATCAGGTGAATACTGGTCGATTCGAGCGGCTCCATGAACCCCGCGGCAAGCCCCAACGCGACGCAATTGCCTACCCAGGCGCGCCGCCGCCGCCCGGTGACGAAGCGGAGCGGCTTCGGATCGGCGAGCGCGGGCGCGTCGAGGTTCGCGAGCAGCAGCGCCGCGGCTTGATCGTCCGTCAGATACTCGCTCGAATAGACGAGGCCATTACCGGTGCGGTACTGGAGGGGGATGCGCCACTGCCATCCCGCCTCGCGCGCGGTGGCGCGGGTGAAGGGCGTCCATGGCCGCACCGCTTCGCTCGGCACCGCCATCGCGCGGTCGCAGGGGAGGTGCTCGCGCCAATCGTCGTAGCCCGCGCCCAGCGTCTCCTCGATGAGCAGCCCGCGAAAGCCCGAGCAGTCGACGAACAGCTCGCCCGCGACGGCCCTGCCGTCGTCGAGCGTCACGCCCGCGATGACGCCGCTCTCGGCATTGCGGCGGACCTCGACGATCCGCCCCTCATGCCGCAGTACGCCTGCCGCCTCTGCGTAGCGGCGCAGGAAGGCGGCGTAGAGGCACGCGTCGAAGTGGAAGGCCCAGGCGATGCCGCTCGGCAACTCGGGCCGGCCAAGGTCGCGTGCGAAGCGATTGTCCGCCGCCGCACAGGCCGAGGCGGAGAAGTCCCATAGCGTAGCCCGGCCGCCTGCCTGAACGTGGCGCAGCCAGTAATGGTGAAAGGGCACCAGCCCCCAGTCGCGCCCGATCGTGCCGAAGGCGTGGATGTAGCGGGTGCCGTCTCCCGACCAATCGTCGAAGCGGATGCCGAGCTTGAACGTCCCGCCGGTCTCGCGGACGAACTGGTCCTCATCGATGCCGAGCGACGCGTTGAACAGCCGGAGCTGTGGGATCGTCGCCTCACCGACGCCGACGGTGCCGATCGTGTCGGATTCGATCAGCCGGATGGAGGTGCCGCGCGGGCAGAACCGCGCCAGCGCCGCCGCCGCCATCCACCCCGCGGTACCGCCGCCGACGATGACGACCGAGCGGGCGCCGACTGCCTTCGTCTGTTCCGATTGAAGCGTGCTCGCCATCGGCATGCTCTACCGTTCGTGCTGAGCGAAGTCGAAGCGCATGGATCGTGCGCGCCCTTCGACCTCGCTCACGGCGAACGGAGGTTAAGACGAGAAACCGAACCGCTCAGAACTTGTAACTGGCGCCGGCGAGAAACCGGCGGCCGTACTTCTGGAAGTCGATTGCGGCGCGCTCGTCGACCGGGAAGGCGGTGCGGAACGGCTCATCGGTCAGGTTCTGCCCCTGGACGAAGATCGACAGGCCGTCGAGCATCGTGCCCTTGGCGAAGTCGTAGCCGACCTGCGCGTCGACGATCGTCTCCGGCGCTGCACGGCGGCGGACCCGGTTCGCCGCAAAGCCCGACACCTCGCCGATGAAGCTCGACCGGTAGCGGACGCTGCCGCGCGCGGAGAAGCCCCATTTTTCGAAGAAGGCGGTGCCGTTGCCTACCCACTTGGAATAGCCGGGGAGCGCGCTGGTGCCCTCGGTCGGCGAGGGCTTGATCTTCGATTTGGTCCACGATCCGCCGCCGGTCAGGCCGAAGCCGTCGAGCGCGCCGACGATCTTGCCGAGTGGCAGCGTGCCGGCGAGCTCGACACCATACAGATTGCCGCCCTTGCCGTTGATCGGGATGTTGAGGAAACCCGTCGACGCGATCGGATACACACGGCCCTGTGCATCGATCCCGGGGGACGAGAGCGCGAGCGAGCTCGTCAGGACCGGAGTTGAGGCAGTATAAATGTAGCTCTTCAGGTCCTTGTAAAAGGCCTGCACAGCCAAATAACCGCTCGCTCCAAAGTATCTTTCCACCGTGAGGTCGAAGGCGTTGGCACGCCAAGGCCGGAGGTAGGGATTTCCCGAGTCGCCGGTGACGGTTGCCAGTCCCTGCTGCGGTCCGGCGCCGTCGGGATCCTGAATGTTGTAGCTATAGTTGGTCGACGCCTTCATATCATCCAACCGCGGCCGGATGATCTCGCGCGCAGCGCCGGCCCTGACGACGATGTCCGCCGCAGTGCGTAGCGACAGGTTCGCGCTTGGCAGCACGTCGACATAATCGACCGAGATGTCGCGCTGGGTAGCGCCGATCCGCGGCGAGCCGTTGGCGTTCGTGCCGAGGTATGTCGCCGCTGCGCCACGCGAGCGCTGCTTGGTGAAGATCGCCTGCACGCCGGCATTGCCGGTCAGCGTCGCCGAGCCGATCTCCTGATCGATGTTCGCCTGGATGTACGGGGTCAGCAGCTTTTCGGTGATCCGGTACGACTTGACCACGACGTCGCCATAGGGGTTGGGCACGAGCTTGTAGATGCCGGCGGCGAGCAGCGCGGTGGGATCGTAGCTGACCACCTGACCGAGCCCGAGATACGACAGATTGGTTGTGCCCAGCCGGAACTGCGTGGGGATTACAAGGTCCGTGGTGCCGTTGGTGTTCGCGACCAGCCCGAGGAAGGCCTCGTCGGGAGTCAGTGACTTCAGCCGGTCGGTGTAGTTCAGCCCCAACTGGAAGGATTTGAAGAAGCCCTCGACCTCACGCTCCACCTCGACGCGATATTGCTTGAGGTCGTCGACGATGATGCGGTTGTTGTAATAGCCGTCCTGACCGTTGATCACGGACGTGCCGTTCGGTGCAACCTGCGTGCCACCCCAGCCAAGCGGGCTGGTCAGCTTGATGAGATTGTAGTCGCCGTAGTTCAGCGTTGGCTTGAAGCGGGTGCCGTTCTCGTCGCTGGTGAAGCTGATCGTGTCGGTCGCGCCCACGCCCTGACCGCGACCGGTGCCCGAATAGGACTCGAGATTGAGCTCGTTGCGCTCGGTGCGCGACATGCTGACGTCGACCTGCGCGTTCCAGCCGTTGTCGCCCTCGTAGCGGCCGTTGTAGCCGAACGAATAGAGCTTGGCATGGCGCTGGAACACGTCATTGCGCACCACCCCTTCGACGTTGAGGAAGGTGCCAGAATTGACGAACACGTCCTGAACGGTGGTGTTGATCAGAGGATTGCCGTTGAAGCCCAATGGCAGCTCGATGCCGCGCTTGATCTGATCGTCCTTGAAATCGGAATAGAAGCCGTCGAGCGTTGCGGTGAGCTCCGGCGTCGGCTTCCACTCGATCGTGCCCTGCAGGCCGAGGCGCTTAAGCACGGTCGAGGTCGCGTACGATTTGGAGCCGCCTATCAC
>CAXTNG010000023.1:14699-19285 GCA_964245475.1 uncultured Sphingomonas sp.
CGTCCGCCGCGTAGCCCCAGGCGTTGAACTCGTTGATCTGGTACGGTTCGTCGAGGTAGCTGGCCGAGAGCGCAATGCCGATCGTATCGTCGGCGAACTGGTCGACATAGGTGCCGTTGACGCGATAGCCCTTGTCCTTCGATCCGGCGTTGAGCTTGCCGAGATCGGCATAGGTGCCGCGGCCGCCGATGATGAACGCGCGCCGCTTGAACTCAATCGGACGGATGGTGCGCAGGTCGACAGTGCCCGACAGACCCTGGCCGATGATCGAGGCCATCGGCGTCTTGTACACGTTGACCTGGTTGATCACCTCCGACGGATATTGATCGTACTCGACCGCGCGGTTGTCGCCGGTCGAGGTCTGCTCTCGGCCGTTGAGCAAAGTGGTAGAGAAGTCGGGCGCGAAGCCGCGGATCGAGATTGCATTGGACCGGCCGCTCACCCGCTGAGAAGTCAGGCCGGGCAGGCGGGCGATCGACTCCGCGATCGAAGCGTCGGGCAGCTTGCCGATATCCTCGGCCGAGATCGACTCGACGATCTGGTCGCGCGTCTTCTTCTCGAAGACAGCATTCTCCAACGCTCGGCGGAAACCGGTGACGACGATGTCGCCGCCGCTGGCGTCGGCTGCCGCATCGGCGGTCGCCTGCGTGTCCGCGCTTTCGGCTGCCGGGGTGGTCTGGCCGGTGACGGCGGCATTGTCCGCCTTCTGCTTCTCCGCGCTCACCGCCTCGTTCGGGTTCCCCTGGCTGCTCGAGCTTGCGGCCGGATCGGGCAAGGTGGTTGACTGCGCCCGGGCTGCCTGAGCGCCAAACATCAGCGCGAGCGCCAGCGCGGCACTGCTGGCGCCCAGCTTCAGCGTGGCGCGGGCGGCGCCCGCATACCGCGGTTGCGAAACCGTCATTTGATCCTCCCCATGCACCCGCGTGGCGTCGATTGCGCAACCCGGGTCTTGCTGCTCGGCTTCTGAGGGGCCGACGAGAATTTGCCAACGTACGGACATACGTATTCAATCGGCTGCCATTGTACCTGTGGCGTGGAGGCAACAGCATACCCGCGATCGCATGCAGCGTTGACGCAGGTCGTGTTGTCGGGTCAGACAGGCTGTATGGCCGTGTATGTCGCGGCCGGGGAGGAGACGGTGGCGAGCCAGCGGAAAGCGACGTCGTTCGACATCGCACACCTTGCGGGCGTGTCGCAGCCGACCGTGTCGCGTGCGCTGCGTGGCAGTCCGACGGTCAGCCTCGCCACGCGGCAGCGGATCGAGACGATCGCCAAGCAACTGAATTACACCGTCGACCGTGCCGCCTCCAATCTGCGCAGCGGCCATACCCGAACCTTGGCGCTGCTCCTGTTCCAGGACCCGACGCCCGACGATAGCCTGATAAACCCCTTCTTCCTGGCGATGCTGGGATCGATGGTGCGCGCCTGCGCCGATCATGGTCACGATCTGCTCGTGTCCTTCCAGCACTTCTCGTCCGACTGGCATACGGATTATGAGGACAGCCACCGCGCCGACGGTCTGATCCTGCTCGGCTATGGCGATTACGCCGATTATCGCGGGCGGCTGGAGCATTTGGTTGCGCAGGGCACCCATTTCGTGCGCTGGGGATCGGTGCAGGCCGATCAACCGGGGCTGATCGTCGGCTGCGACAATGCCGGCGGCGGCGAGACGGTCGCGCGGCACCTGATCGAGCGCGGCTGCACCCGCATCGCCTTTCTGGGCGAGGCGACCGATCATTACCCCGAATCCTACGAGCGCTACTGCGGCTACACCCGCGCGCTTGCCGCGGCGGGCCTGTCGCCCGACCCGAGGTTGCAGGTCCACGCGATCTCGACCGAGGACGACGGGGCGCGCGCGGCCGAGGCGCTGCTCGCGGCCGGTGTGCCGTTCGACGGTGTTGTCGCGGCGAGCGACCTGATCGCGCTTGCGACGATGCGGGTGTTCGTCGCGGCGGGCCTGCGGGTGCCCGAAGATGTGCGGATCGTCGGCTTCGACGATATCCCTTCTGCAAGCCTCGCTAACCCGCCGCTTACCACCGTCGTCCAGGATGCAGGGCTGGCGGGGCGGTGGCTGGTCGAGCTGCTCCTTGCGCAGATCAGGGGCGAGGCGGTGGCCAGCGTCGTCCTGCCGACCCGGCTGGTCGTCCGCCGCTCTTCGGGGAACTGACGTGCTCGCTCCATCCGGACGGCTGGAGAAGCCGCGCCAAGGGCCGACAGGCCTTTGGAACATCTCCTTCGGCTTCTTCGGCATCCAGATCGGCTTCGCGCTCCAGAACGCGAATATGAGCCGCATCTTCCAGTCGCTCGGCACCGATCTCGACAACCTGCCCGCGCTGTGGGTCGCGGCGCCACTGACCGGGCTGCTGGTCCAGCCGATCATCGGCCATATGAGCGACCGCACCTGGCTAGGGCGGTTGGGGCGGCGGCGGCCCTATTTCCTGGCAGGTGCGATCCTTGCCGCCTTCGCGCTGCTGGTCATGCCCGAGGTGCCGTCGCTGCTCGTCGCCGCGCTGATGCTTTGGGTGCTCGACGCGTCGCTCAACGTCTCGATGGAGCCGTTCCGCGCCTTTGTGGGCGACATGCTCCGGCGCGATCAGCATGGTGTCGGCTATGCCGTGCAGACCGCCTTCATCGGTACGGGCGCGGTGGTCGGGTCGATCTTCCCGTGGCTGCTCGAGCAATGGGGCGTGTCGAACGAGGCTCCGGCGGGGACCATTCCGGACACCGTGCGCCTGGCCTTCTGGTTCGGCGGCGCGGCGCTGTTCGCGGCGGTGCTCTGGACGGTGGTGACGACGCGTGAGTACGCGCCCGACGAGATGGCGGCGTTCGACGGCGCGCACGACGAGGCGGAGGCGGGCCACACGATGCGGGTGCTGGCCGCCCGGACCTTTGCGTCGAGCGGTGTGTGGATCGCGGCGGGGCTGGTCGTGCTGGTGGTGGTGTGGCGGTTCGACCTCAAGAAGGAGGTGTACCTGCTCGGTGCGCTGCTCGTCGGCTACGGTCTCGCCAGCATCGTCGCGATCTCGATGGCGCGGAGCGGGCGGCCGCCGAGCATGCTCAGTCACATCGTCGGCGACTTTTCCGGCATGCCGGTGCTGATGAAGCGCCTTGCACTGGTGCAGTTCTTCAGCTGGTCGGCGCTGTTCATCATGTGGATCAACACCACGCCGGTGGTGGTCCAGTATTTCTACGGCGCCCCGCCCGTCGGCAGCCCCGCGTTCCAGACTGGAGCGGACTGGGTCGATGTCCTGTTCGCCACGTACAACGGTGTCGCGGCGGTCGTCGCCCTGACCCCATTGCCGATCGTCGCCGCGCGGATCGGCCGCGTGCGGACTCACATGCTGGCGTTGCTGTGCGGTGCGGCGGGCTATGCCAGCTTCCTGCTGCTCGGTGATCCTAGGCTGCTGATCCTCAGTGAGGTCGGCATCGGCATTGCATGGGCCTCGATCCTCGCCATGCCCTATGCGATCCTCGCCTCCAGCTTGCCGCAGCGCAAGCTGGGCGTGTACATGGGGCTGTTCAACGTCTTCGTCGTGGTGCCGCAGCTGCTCGTCGCGACGGCGATGGGTTCGATCATGCGCGCGTTCTTCCCGGGCGAGCCGATATGGACGATGGCCTTCGCCGCCGGGGTGCTGGTGCTGGCGGCGCTCGCGATGCTGCGGGTCAGAGAACCGTCCGCGGAAGCGTGATCGTCGCGGCGAGCCCGCCTTCGGCGCGGTTGGCTAGGGTGAGGTCGCCACGCGCTTCGCGGACGATCGCTCGGGCGAGCGCCAGACCGAGACCGATCCCGCCGGTCTCGCGGTTGCGTGAGGTCTCCAGCCGGGTGAACGGCTCGAACACGTCGGCGAGCCGCTCCTCGGGGACGCCGGGTCCCTCGTCCGCCACCCGGATCGCTACGGCGTGCGTGTTCGCTTCGACACTCACCACGGCGCCGCGGCCATATTTCACCGCATTCTCGATCAGGTTGCGCACCGCGCGCCGGATGAGCGACGGCCGGAGCCGCAGCGGCAGCCGCTCCGCTTCCACGAACGTCACATCGGCGCCGAGATCGCGGAAGTCCTCCACCACCGCGTCGACCAGGGCCGCGACGTCGACCTCCACTGCCGGCTCGCTCGGGCGGCCGAGCCGGGCGAGCGACAGGATGTCGTCGAGGGTGCGGTTCATCTCCGCGATCGTGTCGATCATCCGCGCGCGATCGGTATCGTCCTCGACAGACTCGACTCGGACGCGAAGCGCGGCGAGCGGCGTGCGCAGGTCGTGGCCGATCGCGCCGAGCATCCGGTCCTTCTCGTCGAGCATGCCGGTGACGCGCAGGCGGAGCGCGTTGAAGGCGGCGATCAGCTGCGCGACATCCCGGGACCCGCGGACGGGGATGGCCTCGTCCGTGTCGCCGGAACCAAAGTCCTCCGCCGCTCGGGTCAGGTGAGCGAGCGGCCGAGCGACCCGCCGCACCGCCCAGAGCAGCGGCAGCAGCACTACCACGAACAGGATCAGCGTCTGCCCGCCGAGCCGCCAGACCAGCCAGGATTTCGCGCGTTCCCACGGCAAGCGCTGGACGAGCCAGCCCCGCCCGGGGCGTTCGACCG
>CAXTNG010000023.1:19295-20742 GCA_964245475.1 uncultured Sphingomonas sp.
AGCGTGCGCGGCGTGACGTTCATCGCCGCGCGCTCGGCCTCACGCGCAAGCTGCAGCGCACGCTGGCGCGGCATGCGGCGCAGCATGCGATCGCGCGGATCGAGTGGTCCGATGCCCGTTATGATGCGGCCGACCGGCACGCCTGCCTCGGTCAGCGCGCCTCGCAGACCCGCCTCGACCTCGCGATCGCGGCGCCGGCCGGGCGGGATGGGGTTGGACGGGAGCAGTCGCACCCGGCCGCGTTCGCCCATGTCCGCGCGCGGCCGCTCGGCTGCGTCGACGAAGCGCGCCGCTGCAGGCCCTGCGATCTGCGCCAGCGCGAATTCGCGGCGTTCGTGGAGCAGCAGCGCGAAGTTCAGCGCCTGCGCACAGAACAGCGCCAGCGCGATCAGCAGCGCCATCTGCCCCGACAGGCTGCGCGGGATCAACCTCAAAGCTGTGACGCGATCATAACCGCGTTACTTCCGCGGCCAGTGTATAGCCGCCGCCCCACACGGTCTTGATGAGGTCGGGGTTGCGCGGATCGGCCTCGATCTTGCGGCGCAGGCGGCTGACCTGGTTGTCGATCGCGCGGTCGAACGCCGCCGCCTCTCTGCCCTGAGTGAGGTCGAGCAGCTGGTCCCGGGTGAGCACCTGCCGCGGCCGGGTGACGAGCGCGTGCAGGAGGTTGTACTCGCCGGTCGACAGCGGCACCGACACGCCTTCGCGGTCGACCAGCGCGCGCTCGCCGGATTTGAGCACCCAGCCGGCGAAGGCGAAGGAGCCGCTCTCCGGCGCGTGCTGACGCGCGCCGCTCGCCTGGGTGCGGCGGAGGACGACCTTGGCACGGGTCGCCAGCTCGCGCGGGGAGAAGGGCTTCACCACGTAATCGTCAGCGCCCATCTCCAATCCGACGATGCGGTCCGTCTCCTCGGCGCGCGCGGTGAGCAGGATAACAGGCACGTCGCTGGTCGCGGCGATGTGGCGGCAGAGGCTGAGGCCGTCTTCGCCGGGCATCATCACGTCGAGAATGACAAGGTCGATTGCATAGGCTGCCAGCCGGGTGCGCGCCGCCTCCGCGTCGCCCGCCTGGGTGACGCGGAAGCCCTGCCTGGTGAGGTATTGCGCGAGCGGCTCGCGGATCGAGCGCTCGTCATCGACGAGGAGGAGGTGCGGGTTTTCGCCCATCAGCCGCCTCGACCCGCGGATGGGATACCGGGCCTACGGAAGTTCACTAAGTTCAGGCTACGCTCGCGACGCTGCGCCCTTCCGTGACATTCTCGCCGTTCGAAATTGATCGAGCTCGTGAGGTGACGCGCGTCCATGCTGCCGTCATGCCGGAAGCCGGTCCTGTAGGACAGCGCTACGCCAGCGCTCGCCACCAGCCTCAGTCCCGAGGCGGGGGCGGCGCGTCGTGCTGGCGGTCGCGCATGGCCGCGATCTCGGCCTGGTCGACCTTGCCGTCGCC
>CAXTNG010000024.1:0-20209 GCA_964245475.1 uncultured Sphingomonas sp.
CGATCGCGAACACGACGAGGATCTGGCCGATCAGCAGCTTGGTAGGGGTCACGCGAGCTCTCCGCCCGCCGGCGAAGAATCGCGACGGGCCTCAGCCCCGGAAATCCCGCAGCGGCGATGCGCGCGGGAGTGTCGTTAAGCAGCCAGACCCGGCCAGATCGTGCCAAATGGCTCTAGGCGACCGCGACCGTTAGACCTTCCCGGTCACGATGCGTCGTGAGTCGAAGGGGAGTGATGAGGCGTGAGCGAAACCGCAACCAACGTGAACACCGCGACGGCCGAGGAGCTGAACGCCGTGCCTGGGCTTAGAGGGCACGGGTTCGAGATCGCGCGCTACCGCGGCGAGCGCGGCTCGTTCACGGACCTTCGTCAGCTGGAAGAGGTGCCAGGCCTAGCAGGCAAGGTCGACGGCAGCACCGCAGCCCTGACGGTCGGCGAAGACGGAAGCCACGATTGACCCAGAGCCGGACGTTCAGCGACGCGTCAGCGCATCCAGAACCTGACATTCATTCACGTCCGGTTTGCGGGTTCGATTGGCCGTTAGCCGTCGAACTGCATGTGCGTTCGACGGCGACAGCCGTTTCGTCTCGAGGGCGGTGGGCGGCACGGTCATCGATGTCAACAAGGTCGATGAGGACGGTTTCACCGCCGGCGGCCAGATCGAGTACAATTACCAGTTCGGCGCCAGCGGCGGCGTGGTGATCGGCATCGTGGCGGACGCCGCCTATACGGACCTGTCCAAGACCGGACATAAACTCGGGATCGCCGTCCCGCCCCTGACGATCGACGGCGCCGACCACGGCCAGTTGGACTATCTCGGCACCGTGCGCGGCCGGCTCGGCTATGCGTTCGATCGGTTCTTGGTCTACGGCACCGGCGGTTTCGCCTACGAAGGCGTCAAGGACAGTCTCGGCGTGTTCGCGGCCGGCACCAGCTTCGCCCCGGCGGCGCTGCTTGCATCCGGCCGCGTCGATCGGACCGGGACCGGTTTCGCCTACGGTGGCGGCGTCGAATACGCCCTGCCGACCGACAACGTCCTGAATATCTTCCACTCCAGCGCCGTCACTGTCAGGGCCGAATACCTGCATTATGATCTCGGCAGCGCCGCGGTCGCCCTGGTGACCCCGACCGGCATCGCGACCGGCAACAGCACGCAGATCAGCACAGAGGGCGATCTCGTCCGCGCGGGGATCAACTACAAGTTTTGAAGCCGTGGTATAACGAGCGGTTCCCGATCGTTGCGCCGACATCCGTCGAAGGCGCAGCGAGCCCGCAAGGCGTTTTTTGGACAGCGGGCCCGGCGTCCCCGCGCCGTCAATCGTCGAGGCCTGCGGTCAGGACGTATTTCAGTTCGAGATAGTCCTCGATGCCATGGCGCGACCCCTCGCGGCCGAGGCCGGACTGCTTCACCCCGCCGAACGGCGCGACAGCGACGCCGAGGTGCGGGGTGTTGATACCCACCATGCCGCACTCGAGGGCCTCGGAGACCCGATGGGCCCGGCCCAGACTTCGCGTGTAGAGGTAGGACGCCAGGCCGAACTCGGTCGCATTCGCGAGAGCGATCGCCTCCGCTTCATCCCGGAACCGGAAGATCGGCGCCAGCGGGCCGAACGTCTCCTCCCGGGCGATCCGCATGTCGGAGGTCACGCCGTCGAGGACCGTCGGTTCGTAGAACGTTCCCCCGAGCGGGTGACGCCGTCCGCCGACGAGGAGGCGCGCGCCCTTGGCGACCGCGTCATCGACGTGCTGCTCGACCTTCGCGACGGCGCCCGCATTGATGAGCGGCCCCTGCGCGACGCCGGGTTCCAATCCGTGGCCGACCCTGAGGCGCTGCACCCGATGGACCAGGGCCTCGACGAACGCATCGTGGATGCCGTCCTGCACGAAGATGCGGTTGGCGCAGATGCAGGTCTGTCCGGCATTGCGGTACTTTGCCGCCACGGCCCCCTCGACCGCGGCGTCCAGATTGGCATCGTCGAACACGATGAACGCGGCGTTGCCGCCCAGCTCAAGGCCGACCTTTTTGACCGTGGAGGCGGCCTGGCGCATGAGAAGCTGGCCGGTCGCGGTCGAACCGGTGAAGCCGACGAAACGCACCGCTTCGTGCGATGTGAGGACGCCGCCGATCGCCGGCGCGTCGCCTGTGACGACGTTCAATACCCCCCGCGGGAGGTCCGCCCGCTCCGCCAGGGCCGCGAGCGCGAGAGCGGTCAGCGGCGTCTCCGGCGCGGGTTTGAGCACGACCGTGCATCCCGCCGCGAGGGCGGGAGCCGCTTTCCGCGTGATCATCGCGGCCGGAAAATTCCAAGGCGTGATCGCCGCGACGACGCCGATCGGCTGCTTGAGGACGGAGATACGCGCATCGTTCCGATGCGTCGGAATGAGTTCGCCCACGACGCGGCGGGCTTCTTCCGCGTAAAATTCGACGAAGGAGGCTGCATAGTCCACCTCGGCGAGAGCCTCGTCGAACGGCTTACCCTGCTCGGTCGTGAGGATGCGGGCGAGGTCGTGCCGGTTGTCGAGAATGAGCGCACACCAGGACTTCAGCTTCGCGGCACGCATTCCCGCGGTGAGACGGGACCAGCCCCCGAAGGCCGCAGCGGCGGCGTCCACGGCGCGGGTCGCCTCGGATGCGCCCAATCGCGGCACATGCCCCAGCACCTCCCCCGTCGCCGGGTCGGTCACCGGATCGGCCGGGTCGCCGGTCCAGGTGCCGTCGATGAAGCATTGGGTGCGGAGCAGGCTCGGATCGTCGAGCCTTGGAAGCGCTGTTCTATCCATGGACACCTCGATTGCGGCCCGATCGGCCGAGCCTGAAAGGCACAGGATTCGACGGCAAGGCTCAGGCGGCTTGCATCTGCTCGGCGGATACCTGGGCGAATCCCCAGTCCAGCCATTCGGTCAGGATCTCGATGTCGGCCGTCTCGACGGTCGGGCCGCACCAGATGCGCAGGCCCGGAGGCGCCTCGCGGTGGGCGACGATGTCGTAGGCCGCGCCTTCTCGTTCGAGGCAGGTCGCCAGCGCCTCGGCGAACCCGATCCTCCCCGCCCGATCCAGGCGGGTGACCGCAGTGTCGACGATCTCGAGGCAGATCCCCGTTAGCGAGCGGGTCTTCGGGTCGGGTGCGACATGGCTGATCCAAGGGGTGCGCTCGACCCATGCGGCGAGGGCCGCCGCATTGGCCTGCGTCCGTGCGATCAATGCGGCGCGGCCGCCGATCGCCTCCGCCCATTTCAGCGCGTCGAGATGATCCTCGACGCAGAGCATGGAGGGCGTATTGAGCGTCTCGCCGTCGAACAGCGTCGCATTGAAGGCGTCGTCCTCGACGATCCGGAAGATCTTGGGGATCGCGCGCGGCGGCGCATATGTCCTGAGCCGCTCCACCGCTCGCGGCGACAGGACGAGCATGCCGTGCTGGGCCTCGCCGCCGAGGGTCTTCTGCCAGGAATAGGTCAGGACGTCGATCTTGGCCCAGTCGAACTCCTCGGTGAAGACCGCCGAGGTCGCGTCGACGAAGGTGAGCCCGCCGCGACGATCCGGGATCCACTCCCCGCCCGGTACACGGACACCGGCCGTGGTCCCGTTCCAGGTGAAGATCACGTCGCGCTCGAAATCCACGGTCTCGAGGTCAGGCAGCGATCCGTAGTCGACGTCCTTGGTGACGACGTCGTGGAGCTGCAACTCCCGGACGACGTCGGTGACCCACGTCTTGCCAAATTTGTCCCAGGCCAGGATCTCGATGCCGCGTGATCCCAGCATCGACCACATCGCGGCCTCGAAGGCGCCGGTATCCGAGGCCGGCATGATCGCCAGGCGATAGTCCTGCGGAAGCCCGAGCAGCGTCTTCGAGCGTTCGAGGAGTTGACGTATCCGCGCGAGGGGCGCCGGGCGGCGATGGAAGCGCGAGAGATGGGCCTGCTCCAGAGCCGCGAGGCTCCAGCCGGGACGTTTTGCGCAAGGTCCGGACGAGAAGTGGGGGTTGCCGGGCCGACGATCGGGTTTGGCCGGAAGTGCCATGATGCCTCATTGCCTTTTCGTGGTGGACCGGGAGCGACGCAGCGCCGTCACTCTCGCGGGATCGCGAGAGAGGGCAGGGCTTGCGACGCATTGCGGCCGGCGATCCGGCCGAAGACGAGCGACCGCATCACCGACACGGCGTTCGGCGCCATGCCGTAGAAGTGCCCGGTGATCTCACCGGCCGCGTAGAGCCCGAGGATCGGTCCTTTCGCGTCGAGGACGCGCGCCTCGATGTCGGTCGCAAGCCCCCCAAAGGTGTAGACGATGGCGCCCACGATCGGGAACGCGAGGAACGGCGGCTCGTCGACCGGCCGAGCCCAGTTGGATTTCGGCGGCGCGAAGCCTTCGGCGGTGCCGACCCCGTCGAGCCGGGTGGGATCGAAACCAACACGCTCTTCGCGACAGGCCGCGTTGAACGTGGCGATCGTCGCTTCGAGAGCATCGCTCGCCACGCCCAGCTTCGAGGCGAGGTCCGCGGCGCTTTCGGCGCTGATCGGAGGCACGTCCGTGCGGATCGCGTTGCGATATCCCTCGATCCGCGTGGCTTTCGCGTCCACGATCGTCCAGGCGGTGCGCCCCGGACATTCGAAGTGGATGGTGCGGCAGAGGCGCTCCCATGTGGAATGCACCAGCCCCTCGCCTTCGTCGAAGAACCGCCGGCCGGTCCCGTCGACGACGATCCCGTACGGGTAGGCGAGAACCAGGGCGGCGGGCCGCGCGCTGCGCGGGTCGACGGGCTCGATATGCATGCCCGCCCAGTCCCCGGACCGTTTTGCGCCGACGTCGAGCGCCATACGGATGCCGTCCCCCGCGTTCCACGGCGTACCCGGCGAAATCATGCGCAGGGATCCGGCGCCCGACCCCAGATGTTCACGCAGCATTTCCGGATCGCCCTGGAAGCCGCCGCTGGCCAGAATCACCGATCGTGTCGGAATGCTGTGACCCTGGTCCGTCTCGACGCCTTCGATGTGGCCGTCCGGACCCAGGAGCAGCCGGGTCGCGCGGCAGCCGTAGTGGAACTCGACGCCCTTGTCCTTCGCGGACCGCTTCAACGCCTCGACGATCGCAGCTCCCTTGCCGACGGGCTGAAGACGCGTCGGCCAGTTGCTCAGAAAATAATCCATCGCATGGAATTCGACGCCTTGCCGGGTCAGCCATGTGAGCGTCTCGGGCGCATCCTCGGCCAGCCGCCGGAAGTAAGCCGAGTCGCCCCGTCCGCCGGTGGCTTCCATCATGTCAGCCTCGAAACCCTGTAGCACGATGTCGACCGCTCGCATGCGCATGTTCGACGGGCTCCATCGCGTGTTACCGCCGCTCTCCTCGTCCGGCGCCCGCTCGAGCACCGCGACCCGGAGGGACGGGACCGTCTCGATGGCCGTTACGGCGGCCGCGAGACCCGCTGCGCCATGTCCCACTATGACGACGTCAAACATGCTTGGTGCTCCGCTGGTTCGCGTTACGGCAGGCCGCCTCATGTGGCGGATGGCGGCAGACCGTTCGCCTTGGCCAGCGCCGCGTCCCTGATCCCGGTCAGTGTCCTGCCGGTCGTGATGGCATTCGGGTCGACGCGCAGCACGATGACTGCAGCACGACCGGCCGACCTCGCCCGCCGGAATGCCGCCGCGAAATCGTCCGTCCGCGTTACGGTCTCGCCGTGAGCCCCGTAGGCGAGGGCCAGGGCGGCAAAGTCCGGATTGACGAGATCGGTGCCGCTGGTGCGCCCGGGATAGGTCATCTCCTGGTGCATGCGGATCGACCCGTACATGCCGTTGTCGACCACGAAGAAGATCGGTGCGACGCGGTACTGCATCGCGGTCGCCAGTTCCTGGCCGTTCATCAGGAAGCAGCCGTCGCCGGAGAACGACAGGACCGTGCGGTCCGGATGCAGAAGTGCGGCCGCGACCGCCGCCGGCACCCCGTAGCCCATCGCACCGCTGATCGGGGCCAACTGTGTGCCCAGCCGGCGATAGGGCCAGTAGCGGTGGATCCAGCCGGCATAGTTTCCCGCGCCGTGGGCAATGATCGTATCGACGGGCAATTCATCCCTCAGGCTCGCGAGGATGTCCGAGAGCTGCACAAGGCCTGGGACCGCCGTGGGGGTCGTGTATGCGAGGTAGGCGGCGCGCATAGTATCGGTGAGATGGTGCCAGGGCTTGTGATCAACGGGACGCAGACGCCTGAGAGCCGAAGCGATCTGGGGTATGCCCGAGACGATCCCCAGCGCCGGGCGGTAGAGGCGGCCAAGTTCGTCGGCGCTGGGATGGACGTGCACGAGCGTTTGACGCGGCACGGGAACATCCAGGAGGCGATAGCTGGCTGTGGTGACATCGCCGAGCCGCGTCCCGATCGCCAGGATGAGATCGGATTGACGAATGCGCTCCGAGAGCGCCGGGTTGGCGCCCAGGCCGAGGTCCCCGGCATAGCAGGCATGGGTAGCGTCGAAACGGTCCTGACGGCGAAAGGCGGTGACCACCGGCAGCCCGTTCGCCTCGGCGAAGACGCCGAGGTCGGCGGCCGCCCGGTCCGTCCAGCCGGTGCCTCGAGCAGGACGATCGGCGCGCGCGCGCCAGCCAGGAGTTCGCTCAGGCGCGCCAAAGCGGCTGGGTCCGGAAAGGGCTCGACGGCCTCGTGCCGCACGGCGTCCGCCACGATCACCTGTTCGCTCAGGACATCTTCGGGAACGACGAGGACCACCGGTCCGGGACGACCCGAGGTCGCGACCGCGAAAGCGCGGGCCACATATTCCGGGATGCGGCCCGGATCATCGATTTGAGCTACCCATTTCGCCAGGGCGCCGAACATCTGCTTGTGGTCAACTTCCTGAAACGCTTCGCGGTCGAGGTCGTGACGCGGCACCTGGCCGACGAAGGCGATGAGCGGCGTCGAATCCTGGCGTGCCGTATGGATGCCGATGCTCGCGTTCGCCGCGCCCGGCCCCCGGCTGACGAAGCAGATCCCGGGCCGTCCCGTCAGCTTGCCGTAGGCGTCCGCCATATAGGCGGCGCCCCCCTCCTGGCGGCAGACGATAAAGCGGATGTCGTCGGCGGCATCGTGAAGCGCGTCGAGAACCGGCAGATAGCTCTCGCCCGGCACACCGAAGACGAGGTTGGCTCCATGTATGCGGAGCTGGTCCACCAGGATCTGGCCGCCGCTTCGTCTCATTGGGGAAGGTGGCATCGTGATCAACCTGGCGAGCTCATGGTGGACGGTGTCGCGCGGTTCGCTGGCGCTTGTTCTCGTTCGGTTGCGAGAATGGGCGCAGCCTGGATTGTGTTCAAACGATTAAACGTGACCGAGCGTGAGATTTACGAACATCGAGCAGACCAAGGGCGACATGCTCTGTGCGGTCAGGGAGCCCAGCCGCGGGAGGTCATCCATTCCGCAGTCGCGCCCTCGGTGGTGGATCCTGCCGTGTTGAGCCAGCGGCGAAAGTCCTCGACCAACGGCAGCCCGGCTGTATCTTCTCGGATCCAGGCGCTGTAGGTCCGCTTGGAGACGCCCAGTTTGCCAAAGGGTACACAAAGGTGACCATCGACCAGTTCGTCGATGACAAGAAACAAAGGAAACAGGCCGATCCCCAGGCCGCTTTGTACAGCCTGGAGCGCAAAGAACATCTGATCGAAGCGGAGCCGTTCCTGGTCGGGTGACGGGATGGACTTGGATGTTGCCATCCAGTCCTCCCAACCATAGGGTTCCGTCTGATAGGTCACGAGCGTTAGCGCGCGAAGATCGACGGGGGTCTCGACGCCCGTCCGCTTCACCAGATCGGTGCGGCAGACCGGCGCAATGAATTCGGACATGAACGGAACCGCCTTCCATCCCGGAATATCCGCCTGGCCGGCGAGGATCGCGATATCCACGCTGGCATCGCCGGAATTGATCGGACCGAGACGGGCAGACAGGCGCAGTTCGACGTCCGGATGCCTTCGCTGGAATTCGCTGAGGCGGGGGATCAGCCACCGCATCGTGAAGGTCGGCGGCGCATTGATCCGCAGGACCGCGGACGCTGCACTCTGCTTGACCGCCATGGAGGCGAGCGCCAGACGATCGAGGATCGTCGTCACCTCCGGCAAGTAGAGCCGACCGGCTTCCGTGAGGCTAAGCTGCGACGGCGACCGGCGAAACAGCTTCACCCCCAGCCAGGTCTCTAACAGAGCGATCTGCCGGCTGACGGCGCCGTGCGTGACGAACAGCTCGCCGGCGGCGCGCGTGAAGCTGACGTGGCGTGCCGCGGCTTCGAAGGCGCGGATGGCGTTGAGCGGTGGGAGCTTCCTCATTCGTCGGGCACAATGTCACCTTCGGGCGTGCAGGCAAACCGGAACGATCGACGCTCTTCACCCCCCAGGTGCGTCACCGCCTTGCCGACCGAACTCACTCTATCGGGCGAGATGGGCATCGAGCGCGGCGTCGACGGCATCGGGCGCATCCAGCTGCGGCAGATGTCCTGCGCCTTCGATCTCGACGAGGTTCGCGGCCGCGATACGGCGGCTGATGTCCCGCATGGGCTGGAGCAGCGCTTCGTCGCGACGGCCGATGATCAGAGTGGTTCGCGTCGTGATCCTGTGAAGCCGTTCAGCGTAGTCGAGCGTCTGGATCGCTCGCGCACAGCCCACGAACCCGTCCAGTGATGTTTTCGCGCATGCATGCCGTCAGCGCCTCGGCCAACGCCGGCTCGCGCTCAAGGAACGCCGCGCCGAACCATCGTTCCGCGGTGGGCCGCAGAAGGCTGTCGATGCCCTTGGCGAGAGCGGTTTCGATCCGCGCCTCCCAGCCGGCCGAGAATGCGGGCGGCGCGTCGGCACGCGCCCCACAAACGCAGAGGCTGGCGAGGCGTTCGCCGTGATCGATAGCGAGGCCCAATCCGGTCATCCCGCCTTGGGAGACGCCGACGACGTGCGCGCGTTCGATCCGCACTGCATCGAGCACCGCGACGGCGTCGCGCACGAGATCGTCCATACGATAGGGCGGGCGCGGTGCCGTCGATCGCCCGTGCCCCCGGCTGTCGAGGCAGACGGTAAGCCATCCCTCGCTCGCCAGCCGAACCGCCTGGCGCCGCCAGATGGCGCTGCTGGTCAGGATCGAATGAATGAAGACAATGGCGCCGCGCTCGCCGGCACCTCCGACACGCAAGCCGAGCTCGCCGTCTCGGGTCCTGACGGTGCGCTGCTCGAAGTCGCCCCAATCCTCCGAGAGCACATTGCCGCAGCGGTCCGCGCGGATCACTCGACGACTCCCAATTCGTCGAACACCTCCTTGGCCATCCGGAAGCTGTCGATTCCTGCCGGCACGCCGCAGTAGACGGCGATCTGCAACAGGACCTCGCGCAGTTCAGATCGGCTGATTCCATTGTTGAGCGCGCCGCGAACATGGATCTTCAGTTCATGGGGACGGTTGAGCGCCGCAATCATGCCGAGGTTGACGAGGCTTCGGCTCCGGTGGTCGAGACCGGGCCGGTTCCAGATCTCGTCCCAGCAGAATTCCGTCGCCAGTTTCTGCATCGGCCAGTTGAAATCGTCGGCGGCGTTCAGCGATCGATCTACATAGGCATCTCCCAAGACCCTTCGCCGAGTCTTGAGACCGTTCTCGAATTTCGGGCCGCGCGGCTTCGCATCGGTCATAATGAGCTTCCTTCTTGTTCGCTGAGTTTGTGGGACGGTGGCCCGCTCTTGCTCGACGCGGCGTCGAGCACCGCTACGATGTCGGTGCTGCCGCTCCACATCCGCAGCCGACAAGGAATTGCGCAGCAAAGGAGTGTTCACACCATGCTTCCTTCCCTGTTTGCGCCGCTGCATTGCGCGTCGAAATACCGGTGCGACACGGCACTCCTCGCCGTCAGAGGATGCTTTAGTGCTCGAGGGCTGCGTTCCAAGCGTCGTAGCCGTACACCCAATCTGGATCCATCGGGTCCTTGAGCCAGGTGTTGGTCCGCGAGGCGAGTTGGACACGAGAGGTTCTGGGCTTTCGCGTCGCCTCGAACCGCTGGAAGGCGGCCGCCACACCGTCCCGGTCGACGCCGTCGAGGCAGCGGGAGAGAACCGCAGCATCCTCGATCGCCATCGCGGCGCCCTGAGCCATGTAGGGCGTCATCGGGTGGCAGCTGTCCCCAAGCAGTGTGATGTTTCCCTCGCCCCAATGCGGCAGTGGATCGCGGTCCACCAGCGCCCATTTGTGGACGGCCGGGCATGATTTGAGCACGTGTTCGACCTGCGGATGAAAGCCCGCGAAGGCCTTCCGAAGTTCGCCGACATCGCCCATGGCGGACCAGGATTCCACGGTGAATCCCGGCTCGGGCTGACTTGTCACGAAGTAGACTTCGCTCCGGTCGGGCTTGACGTAGTAGATCACGATATGCCGATCGGGGCCCCACCATTTGGTGCAGTCGTCGATGGCATAGCCATCCAGAAGGCTGGCCGGAAACACCGTCCGATAAGCGATGCGGCCGGTGAAATTGGGTTCGTCACGGCCGAACATCTGCGTTTTCACGAAGGAATGGACTCCGTCCGCGGCGACCACCGCATCCGCCGTGGCCTTGGTGCCGTTGTCGAAGCTGAGCGTGACGCTCCGATCGCCGTTCTCGGCGATGCCGGACAATCGGTGGCTGAGATGAACGCGCTCGGCGGGAACGGCGCTGGCCAGCGCCGCATGGAGATCGCCACGATGGCCGAGAAGATAGGGTGCCCCGTATTTCTGTTCCGCCGTCGCCCCGAAGACCATGTCGAACCGGATCTCGCCGGTGTCATGCTCCTTGTTGTTCCAAGAGCGCGGATAGAAGGCCTCGCGCCGCAGAACCTCTTCCAGCCCGAAACCACGCAGCACCCGCATGGCGTTGCAGCCGATCTGTATGCCGGCACCGAGCCGCGTGAATTTCGAGGCCTGTTCGTAGACCTGAACGTCGATGCCGCGGCGCTGCAGCGCCGCGGCGGTGGCGAGGCCGCCCATGCCTGCCCCGATAACCGCGATTGAGAGCTTGGTCATGTCCCGGGAACTCCTCTGCGGCGCGCCGCGATCTCCGGCTCCCATCATGCGTCTCCGCCGTCCGGCGCCCAATCGAGTAATCTTGACCCGGTGTGAGTTTTTCAGACGCTTGGCCGCAGGAGACCGGAAGCGCGACGACGGTCGTTGGCCGGATATCCCCTGATTTCAGGGTGCCGAAATCCGCCGCACCCCAGTTTACTCAACCCGATTCTACTAGAAAAATCCACGCGGGTCAGAACTACTCGAATGCGCCTCGAGCGAGATGCCCCTAACGATCGGAGGCAGGACGCCAACAACAATCGCGTCGATCGTCGGAGGGAGATCCGTCAAACGCCTGCACGTCGCTGCGGAACGCGCGCAACGAATTCGGCGAGGCTGCGGCGGCATAGGTGGCGAGCAAGGCGCGGTCGACGTCAATGCCCGGGGCTTGGGCGAGCACCACGATTTCGTGCGATGCTACAGGCGCTGGTCGGCGCGAGATGATGGTTTCGGAGGCCATCGCTTGGCCCGCAGCGCGTAGCGGACAGTCGGCGACAGGACGATCATCGGATCGCTCCTTTCGTAATTCAGGGATGGTGTTCAGGCGGCGGCGAGCAGCTTGGCTGCCTTACCTTCCAGATCGAGCCGAGCGTCCTGATGCGGTTTGTCGCGAGCGAGTGCGGTGATGCCCTGCTCGAAATCGAAGACGGTCGCCGCTCCACCATGGTGACCAGCCAGCTCCCGGTGGCGCGCTGGCATGAGCTGATCAACGATCCGACCTATGCCGACGCGATCCTGGACCGCCGCGTTCACAACGCCCACCGGCTCGAAATGAGCGGCGAATCCATGCGCCGTCTGACCCCGGTTGCCGCCGCTTGACCACAGGCAAAGCATAGTGTCACAAGATACAGACGATCAGGTGCTCCACCTGCGCGCGATCAAATCGGAATGCTGCGCGGCATCAGATCGGAATACATGCGCGCGATCGTCGGAATCCGCAGCGGAGGCAGGCGATGAGCGAATTCAAGTGGCGTCATTTTGAAGGGGAGGCAATTTTGTGGGCGGTGCGCTGGTACTGCCGTTACCCGGTGAGTTACCGCGATCTGGAGGAGATGCTGGAAGAGCGCGGGATGAAGGTTGATCATACGACGATCTACCGCTGGGTTCAGTATTATGCTCCCGAGATGGAGAAGCGCCTGCGCTGGTTCTGGCGGAAGGGCTTTGATCCAAGCTGGCGGCTCGATGAAACGTATATCAAGGTCAAAGGCAAATGGACCTACCTTTACCGCGCCGTCGACAAGCACGGCGATACCATCGATTTTTACCTGTCGGCCACCCGCAATGCCAAGGCAGCAAAGCGCTTCCTGGGCAAAGCCCTCAAAGGACTAAAGGACTGGGAGAAACCGACGAAACTCAACACCGATAAGGCTCCTACCTATGGCATCGCGATCGGCGAGCTGAAGGATGAGGGAAAACTCGACGGCGACGTCATCCACCGACAGGTCAAATATCTGAGCAACGTGATCGAGGCTGACCATGGCAAGCTCAAGATGCTGATCAAGCCGGTGAGGGGTTTCAAATCAATGCCGACAGCCTATGCCACGATCAAAGGCTTCGAGCTGATGCGTGCCTTGCGCAAGGGGCAGGCCAAGCCATGGTGTATTCAGCCCGGCATCAAGGGAGAAGTGCGCCTGATCGAAAGAGCCTTCGGCATTGGCCCATCGGCACTCACCGAAGCCGTCGAACTCCTCAATCAGCACTTCGCCATGGCAGCTTGAGTCGGCGAAACACAAAGTCGAGCCGAGCTTTGCAAAGGTTTTTGCAACAGAGCCAGTCCGGCGATCTCGAGCAGCGGGTCGCTTTCGCAGACGGTGCGCAATGCGACGATCAGACAATCGTCATCACCGTCCACTTGTGCCTCGGCGAGCCGATCGATGGCGTCGGGATAGGGCAGGCGATGAAAGCCCGCGTGCGCGAGGATGTGGGAAAGCCCCATCCCGCGCACCGCGATCACGCCTGCATGGCAGTAAGCGGTATAGTTGGGGTGGTGACCGAGGGCCGCCTGCTCGGCATCGAGCGCTGCGATGCGGGCGCGGTCTCTGGCCATTGCCGCACGATTGCTGGCGATCTCGCGATCGGTCGCCGCGATCAGGGCCTTATAGTCGGTCGGGATATCGTCGTTCGCCATCGGTGCCTCCGACGGCATGCATGGCGTTTCAAAACTCCATCGACGATGTAACCGCATCGTCTTCGAATGCGGCGTGACCGGAAAGTGCAAGCAGGGCGCTGGTCGGTTATGACCGGTCAGCATGGACGGATTGGGCACCGAGCATTGAGCGGGGCGAGTGACACGCCTCGTGCGATCGTTGAGCAAATGCTCGCCGTGGTCGATGCTGCGGACGTGACAATCGTCGGCGACCGGCACCGGTTCGCCGTGACGATCGGCGGTACGACGATCGCCGTCAGCGACGACGGTACAAATGCGTTCGAGCGGCTCGCCTCGGCCATCGAGGCTCGGATCGCTTATAAGCGCGCGACCGCGATGGTCGCGGCGGCGGGCGAAACCGGCGTCCCGCTGTGGCTGGTCGGCGGGTCGGATGTCCTCGGCAAGTGGCTCGCCTGGTCGCGAACCGGCAAGGCCCTGGCCAGAGTGTTGTCGCTGACAGATCAAGCGGGCATGGGGCCGGTCACGGGCTATTTCGCGCGACGCGCCCGGCAGGCGTCGGGTCAGATGTCGGTGAAGATCCGCGTGTTCGGCGGGCAGGCGGTGGCCGAGCGGATCGAACTGTCGCACCGCGTTCCGGCCATCGCCGTGCTCGGCGATCGGGCAACCATTCGCGTCGCCCGCCATCATCTGCCCGACACAGTGCTGTCCGGCCTGATGAGGGATCCGAGCAGCAACGACCGGTGGCGGGCCTCCCAGATCGTCGGGCACCCGTTCTTCGCCGCCCACGACTTCATGGTCGCCGATGTCCGCAACGACGGGAACGATGTCGTAGTCGAGCTGGAGACGTCGTGGCAACCGCTGGCGCCGGTCCCGAGCGCGGCTTGGTCTGCCGTACCGCGCGGTGCCGACCCGGCATTCTCCTGGCGCGCGACCGGTCGCGAGATTGGCGAGCTTTACGCGCTGGCTGGCCGCGGCCGACGGTTGCTGCGAAAGGAAGACTGAGCCCACGGGACGATCATCACGACTGGCGGCGATCCGCGTTGACGATCGTGTTGCCGTCGACGGTATATACCGAATGATACTCGGCCTCAGTGTCGGCGTAGAACCCGCGCAACTGCTTGTACTGGATCACGGCGAGCGTCGCAGCGAGCCGGTTGAGATCAGCGACCTGGATGTTGCTGTGGTAGATGTCGTCATCGTCACCGCCGACAAGCGGTACGCGCGTGTTAACGTGGACGTGGCGGCGCATCGCCGGCGTGCTGGTGGTGACGCGGACCTGTCCCATCAGCCGGTCGTCGACCAGCCGCAGGCCCAGACCGCAGTCGACAAACGGCAGATCGCGCGCTTCGAGTTCGGGAATAAGAAATGTGCGTGCTTCGACGCTGTCGACAGACAAATACGAAGTCGACGTTGTCGAGAATATCGACGTTGCCGGGACCGATGTGCTCGGCGTGCACCACGATCCCGCGATGCATCCTGCCATAGACACGTGCATAGTGCTTGACCTTCGGCACTCCCGTAGTGACATCGTCGAGCGACATCGCGCCGGGCGCGCGCCAGGCGGTATGCTGCTCGACCACGTCGCCGTCGATCAGCACGATGCGTTCGCACGGCGTCTTGCTGATCAGGTCGAGCGTCTCCGATCCGGTACCGCCCAGGCCGATGATCGCGATCGTGCCGCCGGCCAGCCGCGCCGACACCGCCGCGATACCCGCGCGGGTCGAAGCGGTGTCTTCGTAGACGAACGGGCTGGGTGCAGCCGACATCGCCACCCCACAGGTCGCGTCAGCTGGCATAGGTCGCGTCGGCGTTGACGATGAGCCCATCGGCGATCTCGATCACGTCACCTGGCGTCATCAGGCCGCTCGGTCGCGTGCCGACGCCTCCCCGGTACGACACCGTGGCGGCCTGCGGCGAGGCGAGCTGTCGCTGCGGGAACGCCAGGCGCAGCAACTGCGCGAACGTCGCGGTCCGCCCGCGCAGCGCGTGCCATTGGCCGTTGATCTGGATCGAGACACGCCCCGTCGGTGCCGTGGGCGCGCGAGTCGAACGCTCGGCCTCGCCGACAAGGTAGAGATGCGGACGTGTGCGGACGACTGGAACGGGATCGTGGGCTGGGACAGCCGTCGATAGGTTGCTGGTTCCGAACACAGGGGCAAGCATCGTCATGGGTCTTTTCCTCATCAAAAATCAGAAAGGCACGTCACCGTCATCCTCGTCGGGATTGACATCGGACGGCCCGTTCCGGGCCAGGTCGGTTACGACATCGGTTATCCGCGCGTAGAGCTGCTTGGCGCCACGATTATAGCCGTTGAGGTGCCGGGCCACGTGGGGCCAGTCGAACGCCGGATCGGCTTCGTCCAACCCGAGATCGTCCAGCACCTCGAGCAGGATCGAGCGCGCGGCGGTGTTCTCGACGCCGGACGGGAAGGCGCTGAACCCGACGTGCCCAGCCTGCGCGCGCAGGGCATGCGGCACGCGGGTCAGGTCGTCGCACTGGATGATCCAGGTTACTTCGCCGAAGTCTACCTCGGTCTGCAGCTTGTCCTCGCTCCACGCGCGGCCGGTCGCAGGATCGACCATCGACACCAGTCCCGACGCGATGTCATCGCCGACCTTGTCGATGCCGATCACCGTCACGATCGGGTTGGCGCAGCGTTTTGCCGCCATCGCCACGGTGACCGGCGATGCCACAGCGCTTCGCTGACTTGGCCTGTCGACGCGATGTTCGCTGCGATCACCGGATCGGTGAGGTTGACGATCACATGTGGCACGCCGGCGACCCGCGCCAGCCGCCGCGCGGCATGGGTGCGCCCGGCGCCCTCGGGTCCGGTCACCAGCACCGGGGCTCCGCGGAACCACGGCCGCTCGGCCGCGATCAGCGCCCGGCAGCTGGTCGTTACTCAACGCAGGAACGCCGGCTGATGCTCGTGCATCAGTTCGAACGCGATGCCGTCCGGCCCGAGCCGGTCGCCGCCATCCAGCGCGAACGGCTCGCTTAGACCCAGCGGCGCCGGGCAATCGTCGAATGCCCGGCCGACGATCATCGCCGGCCGCGCCGGCCTCAAGGGAGCGAGACTGTTCATCAGTCGCCCCGCCACATCCGCAGCGGGCGCATGCCGCCGGCCCCGCGGCCTTCGTTCTTGATACGGCGCTCGGTCTCGAACATCTCGTCGATCAGCAGCCGGGTCAGCGACTCGGCACCATGCTCGGCGGCGTGGTCGAGAAAGTCGCCGAACCGAGGCTTCTGCCAGCGTGCGAAGTCACACAGCCGGTCGCGCTCGATCGCGCGGTCGTAGCGCACCGACCACTCGGCATCGTCGTCGCACTTGCGCTGCAGCTCGAGCTTGTAGCCGCGCTTCGTGTCGAGTGCGTAGAGATTGATGACCTCCTGGTCGCGCTGATGCTGCACTTCAGCATCGGCCTGAGCACGGCGGACCTTGCGGCCACCTTCCAAGACGCGGTCGACCGCGGCCGTGATCGCCGCCGGCCCGAAGATCATCGTCACGCGCGCCAGAAAGGTCAGGCCGAGCGCGCCGGCCTGGAACCGTTCCAGTACTGCGTCACGATCGGCGAGGTCGCCGAAATGCCGTGTCCACAAGTCGCAGCTGCCGCCGGAACCGACCCCGCCTGCGACAAGGCGGATGATATGAGGATCGGCAGCATCGGTCTCGACCGAGAACGCGCCGATCGCCGCATGGACAATCGATGTGTCGATCAGTGACGTGGCTTGAGGTTCGGAAGCGGGCAACGGCATACACATACTATACGTCCGTGTAGAAAAGCGTGTCAATACTCAGGCTTGTGCCGATCGGCCGCCGCGAGTCATCAACGTCGCGTGTCCGAGATGTCATCCCCGCGATTGAGCCTGTCGTTCAGCGATGCAGTGACCGTGTTGATCGACGCCTGCGGGCTACAGTCCGACGCGCGCACCGCGTTCGATGCCCGTGTTCGGCAAATGCAACGTCTGGGCGTGCCCGCGCGCGACGGGGATACCGCTGGGCGGCTACGCTACGGCATTCCCGAACTGGCGGCGCTCGCGACCGCGATGAAGCTGATGGACGCGTTCATGGTTCCGGCGCTCGCCGCACGATATGTCGCGGAGCGATGGAAGACGCTGGCACCATTCATATTGGCGGGGGCCGTGGAAGCATTTCCGGAGAGCTACCTGATGCGGCGGGCAATCGCCCCGGACAGTTTTGCGGTGTTCGGATCGAACGCGCTGGCAACAATGGGCAAGCGTCATCGGCACGACGAGCGTTATGTCGAACCGCTCGGCACCGTGCGTATTATCGATGGAAAGCGTGCGGCGGCGACAGCTGCGGCGTTGGGCGGGGCGGGTCTGGTGCTTGATAGCCGCAGCTACATGCCGGCCATCCTCCGCCAATGGACCAAGCGCCTTTCAGCGACGGACGCTGAACTGGGGATCGAGTTGGATCGGTTGAGGTTCGCAAAGTAGCCTAGGTCTAACCGGTTCAAGCCAATTTCTGACTGCCTGCTTTCGGCGACATGGAACGAGAAGCGACGCTCGTTCATCCGACTGGTGAAGCCGCAAAGACCCAGCGCACGAAGCCGCTCGCGCGGCAGGGTTGCCCAGCGGTGATGTAGCGCGCCTGCGCTGAGGTTGGTCCCGCGGTGGCGGAGGCGGACGATGGAGTTCCTTCAACAAGAGGAACTCCCCATGGCGACGCTACCGACCGACCGACCCGTTACCCCGCTGCGCCAGCGGATGCTCGACGACATGGCGATGCGATCGATGGGTGCGCGAACCCGCCACGACTATGTCCGCCACGTTCGCGCGTTCGCGGCCTTTCTGGGCCGCTCGCCGGATACCGCGACCGCTGAGGACGTCCGGCGCTTTCAGGTCCACCAGCGCGAGCACGGCATCAGCGAGGCTGTCATCGGTTCCGCGGTGTCGGCGCTGCGCTTCCTGTTCACGGTAACGCTCGACCGGCCCGACCTGTCACGCAAGCTGGTGCTGGCGCCTCGTGCCAGGAAGCTGCCCGACGTGCTGAGCGTCGAGGAGGTCGGACGGCTGCTGGAGGCGGCGCCCGGCATCAAGTACCGGGCGGCGCTCGGCGTCGCCTATGGCGCAGGGCTGCGCGTGTCGGAGGTCGCGCACCTCAGGGCCGACGATATCGACAGCAGGCGCATGCTGATCCGCATCGAGGAGGGCAAGGGGCGCAAGGACCGCAACGCCATGCTGTCACCTCAGCTGCTCGAGCTGCTGCGGCTGTGGTGGCGCGAGGGGAAGCGGCGCAGCGTCCTATTGCCGCACGGCTGGCTGTTCCCTGGACGCAGCTACACCGTATCCGATCTCGACCCGGCAGCTGCACCGCGCCGTCGGCGAGGCTGCCGAGGCGGCGGGCATCCGCAAGCGGGTCAGCCCGCACACGCTGCGCCACAGCTTCGCGACGCACCTGCTCGAGCAGGACGTCGACATCCGCGTGATCCAGGTCCTGCTCGGGCATAGCAAGCTCGAGACCACCGCGCTGTACACAAAGGTCGCGACACGGACGATCCGCGCGGTGACCGGTCCGCTCGACCGGCTGATGGCGCTGATGGAGGGCAAGACGCCCGCCGGTTGACCCCGCGGTGCGCACCTCACTCGAGGTCGCCGACATCTTTTGCAGCGCCGGCCCTGCCTACCGGATCGCGCATGCCGGGCATCTGAGCCTCGACCAACTCAAGGTCATGTCGGCGATCGAACACTGCCGCACCGCCGTCATGGGCGGTCACGTCGAGGCCTGCACCGACTGCGGGCACTGGCGGGTCGCCTACAACTCCTGCCGCAACCGCCACTGCCCACGCTGCCAGGGTGCGGCGGCACGCACCTGGCTCGCCGAACGCGAGGCCGACCTGTTGCCCGTCGGATACTTCCATGTCGTCTTCACGCTGCCGGCAGAGGTCGCCGACATCGCCTACCAGAACAAGGCAGTGATCTATGATCTGCTGTTCCGTGCGGCGTCTGCGACGATGACCACCATTGCTGCCGACCCACGTCGCCTCGGCGCCCGCATCGGCATCACCGCCGTGCTCCACACGTGGGGCTCGGCGATGACCCACCATCCGCACATCCACATGATCGTGCCGGGCGGCGGGCTGTCGCCCGACGGCAAGCGGTGGGTGTCGTCGCGCCCGGCGTTCCTGCTGCCCGTCAGGGTGCTGGGCAAGCTGTTCCGCCGCCTGTTCCTCGCCCGGTTGATGGCGCTCTACGATGCCGGGCGCCTCGTGTTCTACGGCAGCCTCGACCACCTCGCCGAGCGGCGCGTGTTCCTGCGTCACCTCGCGCCGGTCCGGAAGAAGCGCTGGGTGGTCTATGCCAAACCACCGTTCGCCGGCCCCGAGACGGTCCTCGCCTATCTGTCGCGCTACACCCACCGGGTGGCGATCTCGAACAGCCGCATCCTGCGCTTCAACGAGGCGGGGGTGACGTTCCGCTACAAGAACTACCGTTGCGCCGGCGCCGACCGGCAGCAGGTCATGGCCCTCACCACCGACGAGTTCATCCGTCGCTTCCTGCTTCACGTCCTGCCCAAGGGCTTCCACCGCATCCGTCACTACGGCCTGCTCGCCGGCGCCACCCGCAAGGCTCATCTCGACCACATCCGTCACCTGCTCGGGGTTGCGCCACCCGCCGTCGTCGACGCACCCGACGAACCCGACAACTTCCGCCCACCGTGTCCATGCTGCGGCGGGCGCATGGTCGTCATCGAAACGTTCGAGCGCTGGTGCCGGCCTCGTGCACCACCGCTCGGCACCGTTCTGACCGGGACCACCACGCCATGACCCGGCATGGCTCGATCCCGCCTCGCCACGCGGTGCCCGCGCTTCCGGCGTCGGTGTCGCTCGCGCCGCCGCCGCCGCTACCCGCACCAGCGTCCGTCAAGAGCCCCGGTGCTGGCCGATATCGACGCCGAACACCGCGCTTGGCATCCACCCGCCCGGCCGCTGATGGCCCTCCCAACGACCATTACATGCACCTCGCGCCCAGTCGAAACCCGAAACACCCATAGCTCACCGCGCGTGGTCCGCGGCTTCTTGCTTTGGAGATTATCGTACACCTGCCG
>CAXTNG010000025.1:0-470 GCA_964245475.1 uncultured Sphingomonas sp.
GAAGGTGTTCGCGCTGACTCGGCGCGACGGGCGCGCGTTGGCGGCGATCGAGGCGGCAGGGATTGAGGTAGTGGTGCGCGACGGCGGCGAGCGCGATCACGTCCAGGCGTACCGCTGGCTGACCCGCGAGCTGATGCAATGGCGGCCAACGGTTGTTTGGACCTCGCTGACCCGGGCCACGCTGCTGGGCCAGCTGGTCGGTCTCCGGCGCGGGCTACCGGTCGTGAGCTGGCAGCACGCCGCCTTCCTCAAGCCTGCCAACCGCCGCCTGCTGCGCCTGACCCGACGGTTGTCGAAGCTCTGGATCGGCGACTCGTGGATGGTGACGCGGCTGACCGCCGAGCGCCTGCGCGTGCTTGCCGAGCATCTCGCCTGCTGGCCGATCTTCCGCGCCGACCCGGACGCGCCCCTCGCGGCACCGCGCGCGAGCGGGCCGCTGCGCCTCGGCAGCCTGGGGCGGCTGCACGCCG
>CAXTNG010000025.1:480-1159 GCA_964245475.1 uncultured Sphingomonas sp.
CTGGTGGGGCGAAGCCTCGGCCTGCCCGTGGTGAGCTGGCAGCATGCCGCCTTCCTAAAACCGGCCAACCGCCTGCTGCTGCGCGCCATGCAGTCGCTGAGTGCCCTGTGGATCGCGGACTCCAATTGCGTCGCGGACCTTACCGCCGCGCGGCTCGGCATATCCACGGCGCGCGTGATGACGTGGCCGATGTTCGTGGCCGACCCCGTCGTCCAGGCGGCGCGGCCTTGGTGCGCGGGTCAGCCGCTGCGGCTCGGCAGCCTCGGGCGGCTTCATCCCGTGAAGGGCTATGACGTGCTGATCGCCGCGCTTGCCTATCTGCCGGCGGGGCTCGCTTACGAGCTGACGATTGGCGGCGACGGAGCCGAGCGGGAGGCGCTCGCCGTAGCCGCGCAGGCGGCCGGGGTGCCGCTGCGCCTGGCGGGCTTCGTTGCGGACCCGCGTGCATCTCTCGCCGGGCTGGACCTCTACGTCCAGCCGTCACGCTCGGAGGGGCTGTGCGTCGCGGCACACGAGGCGATGCAGGCGGGCCTGCCCGTCGTCGCCTCCGCGGTGGGCGAGCTGCCATGGTCCATCGTCGAGGGCGAGACCGGCTGGATGGTGCCGCCCGACGATGCGGAGGCGCTTGCCGGCGCGTTGGCGCTTGCGATGACCGATCCGGGGCGGTTGCGTGCGGTGG
>CAXTNG010000025.1:1169-5002 GCA_964245475.1 uncultured Sphingomonas sp.
GGCAGGACGGGAAAGGTTGCTCGATCGGTTCGGTCCCGACCGGTTTGAGGCGGCGGGTCTTGCCATCGTCGAGCGCGTCAGGCGGCTTGTTTGAAGCGCCTGGCCAGTTTGGCGGCCTCGCGCCGTGCCTCGATCGACAGGCCTCTTAGGGAGAGTTCGGTACGCTTCATGTCGACCAGCGTGACGGGACCCGCAGCGGCGAGCGTGTGCAGCCCCTCGATGAACGGCGCGGCAGACGGCGGCGGCAGGATCGCCTCGCCGGCCTCGGCATGGAAGCGGTCGGGAGTGAGCACGTCGATCCGGAGCGGCCGGATCGCCCCGCCATAGGTGCGGCTGCAATCCTGCACCGGCAGCGTCACGATGCCGTCGATCAGGCACGGCGTGCCTCCCGGCCGCGCGCTGGCGGGATCGACCCGCACCGGGTTGGCAGGATGCGGCGTCCAGGGGCCGGTCAGCCGCTCGGCCCAGGCGGCGTGCAGCGCTGTCATCTTGTCCGCCTCGCGGTCGGCCGAGGTGTAGAACAGCCACCACAGCCCGTCGTGGAACAGCGGCGAGGCATCGACCGCGACATGGTCGAGCGCAATCCGCGCCGCCGGCTCCCAGCGATCGGGGAATCGCACGGCGCGGTAGAGGGTCAGGCCGTGCGATCGGTGCGCTTCGGGCAGCATCCAGGTGTCGCCGTCGGCTTCGAACACGAACGGGTATGAAAGATGCCAGGGCTCGCTCAGCACCAAGCGGCGATCGACCAACATGAAGTCGGCATCGTACACCAGCACCTCGATCGTGCCGACGCGCACGCGATAGTCGTAGCGCTCGACGAAGACGTGCAGCCGGCCACCGCGCCATAGCGCGAACGGGTCCGCCAGGAACTGGAAAGACGGCATCGGCGGCAGCCAGCGCATCGGCCACGGCGCCAGCGATCCGGCGGCGAGGATGGTTGCGATTGACGCCTCGATGATTGCCGGACGCCAGATGTCCTTGCGGAGGGGCATGCGTGCCGCTCGGCGATCAGGAGGCCCGGCGGCGCAGGGCTTGCCCGGCGCGCGCAAACATGGGCATGACCGGATTCGCGCCGCACAGGCTCATGATCGCGCGCGCCGCCCGGTCGGCAGATGGCTCGGCGGTGAGCGTGAAGCTGCGCGCGAACAGCTCGCGCTGCACCGGCAGGTAGCGCGGGTGGCGGTCGATCGCCCGGTCCAGCGCCTCGCCGAGCCCTGCGGGATCGCGGATCACGTCGCCGGACTGCCAGTGCGCGTAATTGGCGTCGCCGCGCCAGCGGGTGGCATGCGCGTCAAGGAACAGGCACGGCCGCGGGCGGTGGAGGAATTCATACACCTGGCTGGAGACATCGCCGAGGTAGATATCGGCGGCCGCGGTGTAGGTCATGTCGGTCGAGCGGCGGCTGCCCAGATCGACGTGGATGTTCGGCGCCTCGCGGAAGCGGCGCGCCACCGTGCCCGGCGCCGAGATGCGCAACCGGTCGACCGTCAGCACAAAGCGGCGGCGGAACAGCATCACGTGCGGCGCGAAGATCAGATTGTAGCGCCGGTCGTGCAGGAAATGCTCCAACACCGCGCGCCCGTGGACATACCAGGACGACAGGTGCGGCGAGGGGTGCGGGTTGTAGAGCACGGTGGGCAGGGACGGGTCCACGAATGGCGGCGTCCAGTCGTCCTCGGGCGCCAGGTCGAACTTGGGATAGCCGACTACGCTCATCCGCTCGGGTGCGATGCCCGCCTCGGCGTTCAGGCGCTCGCGGATCTTGGGGCCGGAGACGAGGATATGATCGAAGGCGGCGCTGGCCTTGTCGAAGCCGATCGCCCGATCGCCGGCGCCGTGCCGGCTATGGATGATCGCGAGGTCGCCGAGACCGTAGCGGGACTTGAGGACCAGCGAGGTCTTCTCGGCGACCACCAGCACGTCGAGGCCCGCGAAGAAGTCGAGGTTGTCGCGATAAACCGCGAGCTTGGCCACCGGCAGCGCCGCCTCGAGCGAGCGGGCCGCCAGCCGCGACAGGCGCTTCAACCCGAGCTCCACCAGCGGCACGGTCACGTTCGCCCGGCCGGCGAGGCGCCGCACCTCCGCGGTGAGCTGCGCGTTCGTCGTCGCGACAACGACGTCCACGTCGGGGTGATCGCGCAACAGCGCGAGCGCGATCGGCAGCGCGTGGGCGACCTGATGGACGTGATCGTGGTTGAACAGGAAGCCGATCTTCATGCCTGTCAGACGGCGCCATGACGGCCAACGCCCACATCGCGTCGGCCGAATTCACGCGATAGTGGCACTCGCCGTCCTGAAACCCTACGGAACGACGTGATGACGAGCGCTGCGCCACCCCTGGAAGCCGGCCGGCGCGAGCACGTTCCTCCCGCCTCGGGCTTCCGCCGCATCCTGGCCAATCTTGCGCAGCTGCTGGCGGGGAAGGCTGGGGCCGGTGCGATCAGCTTGGTATACCTGCTGATCGCCACCCACATACTGGGCGCGAGGGGGTACGGGCTGCTGATACTGCTCAATGGCTGTGCGGTGTTCGTCGGCAGCCTCGTCGCCTTCTCCGGCTTCCACGGCGTCGTGCGGTTCGGGGCGCTGGCGCTCGCCGAGGAAGACCGTCACCGCTTCGCCGCCGTGGTACGCTTCATGGGCCTGGTCGAACTCGTCTTCGGCGCGGTGGCGGCAGCAGTCGCCGTGGCGGCGATCGCATTGCTGCTGCCGCGTTTCGGCTGGCCCGCGCATGGCTGGGCGGCGGCAATGTTCTACGGCCTTGCGGTCGTCGGCACGGTGCGCGCCACTCCACAGGGAATCCTGCAGGTCGCCGGGCGGTTCGACCTGATCGCGCTGCACCAGCTCATCTCGCCGGTCGTTCGCCTGGGCGGCGCGTTGCTGGTCTGGATCATGGCCGGCGGGTTGATCGGGTTCGTCTGGGCGTGGCTGGCCTCTGCGCTGGCCGAAGGCGTCGCGATGTGGCTGCTCGCGCTGCCCTCCTGGCGTCGGCTCGCGCGGGGCGCTCCGGTGATCGGCCCGTGGCGGCACCTGCCGCGCAGTGCGCCGGGCTTTGTCCAGTTCCTGGTCAGCACCAATTTCGACATCACGATCCGCGACCTCGCGCCCAACCTTGCGCCGCTGACGATCGGCTGGATGCTCGGCCCTGCCGCTGCCGGGCTCTACGCGCTGACCCAGCGCGCCAGCGCAGTCCTTACCCAGCCCGCGCAGGCGCTGGGACAGGCGAGCTATGCCGTGTTTGCGGGCCAGGCGGCGAACGGGGCATTCGACGCACTCCGTCGGGCGGTGTGGAAGAGCGTCGGCGCCGCGCTGATGATCGGCGTTCCGATCGTCGCAGCCTTCGCGCTGTTCGGCGCCGACATCCTCCGCTGGCTCGGCGGGGGCAGCTTTCGGGGCGGCGCGGCGTTGCTGGTGCTGGTCGGCGCGGCGCGGCTGGCGGCGCTGGCGGCGGCGCCGCTTGCCGCAGGACTGACGGCGCTCGGTTTTCCGCAGCGGTCGATGACGGTCGCGCTCGTCACCAGCTTCGGCTTCTACCCGGCGCTGCTCCTGCTGCTCCGGGCGACGGGGCAGGATGGCGCGGGCTGGCATGCGCTTCTCCAGAACGCCGCCGCGCTCCTCGCGCTCGGATGGGGGTTCGCCGCCGTACTGAAGCAGGCGGCATGAACGAGGGCGGCCTGCGCGCGGTGTTCCTTGGCGAGCGGGCGATGCTGCTGCGGCTGCTGACTGCGCGGCTGGGCAGTGCCGACGAGGCGGAGGACGCGCTCCAGGACATGTGGCTCAAGCTGGAGCAGCCCCCCGGCGGCCCGGTGGCGCAGCCGGCGGCCGCCGTGCAGGTA
>CAXTNG010000025.1:5050-20151 GCA_964245475.1 uncultured Sphingomonas sp.
TTACGGCCCTGTGCGTCGATCTCCGCGCCGATCGCACCGCGGTCGAGGAAGAGGAGCAGCCGCTGATCGAGCGTGCGCTGATCGCACGCGAGCGGCTCCGGCACGTCGAGGCGGCGCTCGCGTCGATGCCCGAGCGGATGGCGCTCGCCTTCAGGTTGTTCCGTTTCGAGGAGCGTCCGCGCAAGGACATCGCGCAGCATCTGAACATCAGCGTCAGCGGCGTCGAGAAGCTGCTGGAGCGCGCCTATCGTCATATCCACGACACCGGCAGGGCGGCAGGTGTGGATCATGCGCCGCCGCGGCGTCTGCCATATGGAAAGGGGACGCCATGAGTTCCGACGAGCGCGACGTCGTCGATCAGGCGATCGCCTGGCACCTGCGCCAGAACGACATGGGCGACGACGACTGGCATGCCTTCACGCTTTGGATCGCCGCGGACCCGGCGCATGCCGCGGCGTTCGACCGGATCGTGACGGACGACGGCCTGCTCGACCTGCGTGGGGACACGCCCGCTGCGCGTCCGATCGCGGCGAACGACGATGATGGCACGAGGCGGACGCGCCGGCGCGTCGCCTGGTCCGTGGTAGGTGCGGTCGCTGCTGTCGTCTGTGGCGCCTATCTGCTGCCGGCCGTTCTGCCGCAGGCCGCATCGCCCTACGAGATCACGACCGCGGCGGGTCAGCGGCAGGAGCTGGCGCTGGCCGACGGCACGCGAATCGAGCTCAGCGGCGGCACCACGCTGGCGCTGGACCGCGCCGATCCGCGTGTCGCCGACCTCAGGGGCGGCGAGGCGATCTTCCACGTCCGCCACGACGCCGCCCATCCGTTCACCCTGCACGCCGGCGGTCTGACGGTCCGCGACATGGGCACGGTGTTCAACGTCGCCAAGGCCGGCTCCCGGCTCACCGTCGCGGTCGCGGAAGGGTCGGTGCTCTTCCAGCCCGACGCGGAGGCCGTGACGCTGACCCCCGGCAGCGCGCTGTCGACGCTGATCGGCAGCAACCGCGTCGTCCTGTCGCACGTCGACGTCGGCGCGGTCGGCGAATGGCGCGAAGGCCGGCTCAGCTTCGCCGGCGCGCCACTTGCCGAGGTGGTCGCCGCGGTGCGGCGTCAGTCGGGACTTGCCGTCGACCTCGCCCCGGCTCTTGCATCCAGGCCGTTTACCGGCATGGTCCGCCTGACGGGAGCGGCCGATCGGGATGTGCCCCATCTTGCCGCGCTGATCGGGGCCAGCGCGACACGCGATCGAGGGGTATGGGTGCTTGAGCCGGTGGAGAATGCTGCGCCCTAGGGTGTGTACTCAACTCCCGCTCCGTGATGATCCATGCGGGAGTTGAGTACACACCCTAGCATCGCGTTCGCGTGCCTGTCGTTCCAGTTCGCTGCCGCGTCCGCCGTCCACGCTGCCGAGCCGGCGGTGGATATCCCGCGCACCAAGCTGGACGTCGCGCTCACAGTGCTCGCGCGCCAGACCGGGGCGGATATCGTCAGCACCGAGCCTGGCCTAGACCGCATCGGCGTGAAGCCGGTGCGCGGTCGGATATCAGCCCGGGAGGCGCTCGACCGGCTGCTCGCCGGCTCGCCGCTGACGGCGCAGGCGATCGACGCGGACAGCTTCCGCATCGTCCGCCGGCGACCGAAGCCCCACCATGCGCCCCCGCCGGTCCCGCTCCGGCGCCGCCGGCGCCGCAGCCCGAGGATGTCGTCGTCATCGCCAGCAAGCGCGAGACGTCGCTGCTGCGCTTTCCCGGCAGCATCGCGGTGTTCGCGTCCGACGATCTCGCCAGACGCGGCCGGGGAGGAGGGGGGTCGCTCGACGAGGTTGCCGCGGTCACCCCCGTCCTGCAGAACACGGAACTGGGAGCGGGGCGCAACAAGCTGTTCATCCGCGGCATCGCCGACAGCAGCTTCAACGGACCGACCCAGGCGACCGCCAGCGTCTATTTCGGCGATGTCCAGCTCGGCTACAGCGGGCCCGACCCGGCACTGCGCCTGTACGACGTCGACAGGATCGAGATCCTGGAAGGACCGCAGGGCACGCTCTACGGTGCCGGCGCAATCGGCGGGATCATCCGCATCACCCCCAAGCCGGTGGACCTCGGCCGGAACGGCGGTGCGGCCGAGGGCGGCGTGACGCTGACCCGCGGCGGCGGCACGGGATACGATCTCGACACGATGCTCAACCTGGTCGTGGCGGAAGGGCGTGCGGGAGTCCGCGGCGTCGCCTACCGCACCCTCGATGCCGGCTACATCGACGATGCGGCGCGCGGGGCTCGCGACGTCAACAGCCGCGTAACCGCGGGCGGGCGTGTTGCTGCGGCACTCAAGACCGGTGGCGGCTGGTCGATCGAAGCGGGCGCGCTGCTCCAGACCATCGGCTCGGTCGACGCGCAATACGCCGACCGCGATGCCGGAGCGCTGGTCCGCCGCTCTGCGTTCGCCCAGCCTTATCGCAGCAGAGTCGCGCTCGGCCGCCTCGTCGTCGGCCGGACATGGGACAGCGGCGTGCAGCTGGCCTCGTCCACCGGGCTTGTCGGCTACCGCTCGCGTGAGGTGTTCGACGCGACGCGTAACCGGCCCGGCTCCGCCCCGATGATCTACGCCAACGCCAACGTCAGCCGGTTGCTGACCCACGAGACGCGAGTCTCCCGTACCCTGCCGAACGGCAGTTCCTGGCTGGTCGGCGGCGCGATCCTGCACGCGCTGAATGAGCAGTCCCGCGCGCTGGGGCCGGTCGGCGACCCGGCGACGATCATCGGCGTCACCAACCGTACGACCAGCGTGTCCGCGTTCACCGAGGCGACACTGGCGTTCGGACCCGAACTGTCGTTCACCGCCGGCGGGCGCCTGACCCGGGCGCGCATCGACGGCGAGCCCTCGACTACCGTGCGCAACGCCGATTTCGTCCGCGGCCGCTCGAGCCTGCGGGTCGATCCCACGATCGGGGTGTCGGGCTTGCTCGCGCCGGACTTGGCGGCCTATGTGCGCTATCAGTCCGGCTTTCGCACCGGCGGCCTCGCCGTCGCGCGCGGCGTCGGGCGGGTCGCTGATTTCCGCTCCGACGCGATCCATGTCATCGAGAGCGGACTCCGGTTGCAACCCGCCGGCGCGCGGGCCCCGTCGCTCTCCGCAGGCCTGTCGTTTGCGCGGTGGCGCAACATCCAGGCCGACCTCGTCGACCGCCGCGGCCTGCCCTATACCGCCAACATCGGCCAAGCGCGGATCTTCGGGCTGGAGACGAGCGGACGCTGGTCGCCCGTCGCAGACCTGGAGGCGTCGTTCTCGGCGCTGTACACCTCCAACGCGGTAAGCGGGCCGCTGGCCAATTCGTCCCGGCGCCGCAACCGCCGCCTGCCGGAGACTCCGGCCTTCTCGGGTACGGCGCGGCTCGGCTACCATTGGGCGATCGCCAAGCGTGACCGGATCGCCGTCGCGGCCGAGGCGCTCTACGTCGGCCGCTCGGTGCTCGGCACGGGCGACTTCTTCGACATCAGCCAAGGCCGTTACACCGTCGCCAACCTGTCCGCGACGTGGACGCGCGGCGCGGTCACCGCTTCGCTCGCGCTCGATAACGTCGGCAACGCCGGCGGAAACCGCTTCGCGCTCGGCAACCCCTTCCTGCTCGCGACGCGCAGCCAGTCCACGCCGCTCGTCCCGATGCGGCTGCGCGCCGGCCTCGCCGTCGGCTGGTAGTGCGGGTTGCCGCTGCTGACAGGATAGATAGCTCAGCCGCCGCGCAGGCGCAGGCCCAGCCACAAGGTCCGGGGCGTCGCGCGTTCGACGACGTCGGCGCCGCTGTTCCCCGCTTCGACCCGCTCGTTAGCCAGGTTCTCGGCGCGCGCCTCGATCGTCACGCGACGGGTGATCGGCACCGCCAGATAGGCGTCGAGCGTCGTCGCCGACGCGAGTACGCGGGTGTTGCCATCGTCCTCGAATTGGCGGGCGGCGTGGCGCACCGTCGCCGACACGGCCGCCGATCCCTTGCGCCAGCCGAGCGTCGCGGAGACGAGGTCGCGCGGGGTCTGCGCGGGCCGCAAGCCGTCGAGCGGCGCTGCGGCCCCCGATGCCTCCACCTCCGGATCGACGCGGCTCCACGAAGCCTGGGCGAACACCCGACCGATGGCGTAGCGCGCATCGATCTCCAGGCCGGTCGAGCGGATCGCGTCGAGGTTCTGCCGCACTCGGTACACTCCGCCCGCCGCGACGAGGCCGACGCCGGGGAAGGTACCCGGCCCGCGGCCTGCGGTGACATTGGCGATCGCGTTGTCCAGCCTGTTCCAGAACACCGTTGCCGCCAGCGAGGCGCCGGGCAAGGGAGTCAGGGTCACACCGCCGTCGACGCCGGTGAGCCGCTCGGGGGAGAGCGCCGCGTTGGCCGCGGTCGCGTCGGGGCCGACGCGGAACGGCCGGTACAGCTCGTTGAGCGTCGGCAGCCGCCAGCCGCGATAGCCCGACGTGCGCAGCGTCACCGCCTCTACCGGCGTCCAGGCGAGGCCGGCGCGGCCGGTCGTCTCCGTCCCGTCACGGTCGGCATAGTCGGTGGTGGTCACCGCAGCGCCGGTCGCGATGCTCGTCTCGCGCAGGCGTCCGCCGGTGATCCGCCACCGGTCGAGCCGGCCGCCGAGCGTCAGCGTCAGCCGGCCGATCTCCGCGCTCCCGTCGGCGAACACGCCCGCGGTCCGCGTCCCGCCGCCCGCAACGCGCAGCCGGGTCGGCGTGCCCGCGACATAGGTGAAGCGCTCCTGTGTCCTCCCCGACACTACGCGCAGGTCGGCGCCCAAACGCAGGTCGATGCCCGCGCCGATCGGTGGCTGTACCTCGATCCGCGCGCCGGTACCGGTGGCGGGCGTGTTGTACTGGTCGAGCGTCGCAGTGGCGGTCGTCCGCGCGGCGTCTATGCTCGCGAACTGCGATGCGAAGGCGCGGGTCTGGACGTAACCCAGCACCGACCAGCGCCACGCGCCGCGGACGACCAGGCGCAGGCTCGCGTCGGCGCCCTCGCTCTTGTTGGCGGTGAACGGCGTGCCGCGCTCGCGCCGGTCGGTGAAGGCGGCGACGTTCGCCTGGAGCTCGGTGGTGGCGCCGATGCCGATCACCGCACGCACGGCGCCGGAAGCCTGCTCATACCCGGCGGGCCGGTCGATCGGCCCGCGGTTCTCGCGTACGATGGGGATGAAGCCGTCGCCACGCGCATACGCGCCCGACAGCGTCGCGAAGCCGTCGTCGCGGACCAGTGCGGCCGACCCCTGCGCGTCAAGCGAGTGGCGGCTGCCGTAGGCGAAGGACGCGCGATACGGATCGGCGCGGGTCGGCGTCGCGCTCTCCAGCTCGACGGTGCCGGCGAGCGCACCCGCGCCGTAATAGCCGCTGCCCCCGCCGCGGGTGACGCGGATCAGCCCGATCCGGTCGGTCGCATAGGCGGGAAAGGCGACCCAGCCGCCGAACGGATCCGCCTGCGGCACGCCGTCGAGGATCAGCAGCGCGCGGCTCGACGCGTTGCCGCCGATGCCGCGTAAGGAGATGCCCTGGCTGGTCGGATTGGCCGAGCGCGAGTCGGAGCGGCGGAACTGCTGCAGGCCCGCGACATCGGCGAGCACGGTCTCCAGCCGACCGCTGGCGTTCTCGGCGACGCGCACGGCGTCGATGGTCACTACGTCGGCGGTGCGGTCGCCCGGACGTGGATCGAGCCCGCGGCCGGTGACGACGACATCGGGTCCGGCCTGCGCGGGCGTTTGCGCGAGCGCGGGGGAGGCGGCCGTACAGATCAGGCAGGCGATCGTCTGACGCAACGTCATGGGCGATCCTCGTAGCGGAGTTGCGCGATGAGCGGGCGACCGGGTCCGCGCCAGCCGTTGGACCCTTCGACGGCGCGCAGGGCATCTGGTGACGTCAGGATGCGAACGGGTTTTGCAGACCCGAGGCGACGATGAGAGATAGCACCGCCGCGACGACCGCCGTAGCCACGATGCGATAGACGGACACCTCGGTCATCGGTGCGACGTCGCTATCGCTCGTGCCATATCCTGTCAGCATCGCCCCGATAAGATTCCGGCGCTTGAACAGCAGATAGAATAGAATCGCTGCGACGTGCAGGACGACGGCGGCCTGCAATAGCGCGAAGCTGAGGTGATGGATCCTCGCCGCCATGCGCCCCTGATCGAAATCGACGAGGTAGGACAGAGGGCCGGACTCGATCCCATCCACGTCCACCGCGAACACGCCCGAGACGACTTGCACGGTCAGCAGGAGCAGCAACAGCATCACGCTCCAACCGCCGAGTGGATTGTGTCCCGGTGCGCGCGCTACGGGACGCTCCTGCGCGGAGACATAGGCCAGAACCGCGCGCGGGGGCTTCACGAATTGAGCGAACCTCGCCGTCCGGCTGCCGATGAACCCCCAGATGATCCGGAACGCCAGGAGCCCTAGCGTGGTCAGGCCCGAGTAACGGTGCCAATCCATCTGCCCGGCCTTGGCGCTCCACCACGAGAAGCCCAGCAGCACGACCAGGCTCCAGTGGAACACCCGCGTCGGCCGATCCCAGACATAGACGCGCTTAACGACGGGTTGCACCTTCCGCTTCCTCCAACGATCGGCTCAATCGAGGTCCCTCCCGCCTGGAACTCGGCACGCGGCTGATGATCCTAGGTAGGATGCAAGTGTCAAGCGGGGTTCGGCGCGAGGAATGTACACGCTCCGTTTGCCGCACCTCTCCCGTTCGATCCCGATCTCGGGAGCTATTCGGTGAAGACCCTGGATCGGTGCGCAGCCGGGCCGGCGGTACGGGATCAGGGTTCTCGACGGAAAGCAGTCTCACGGCCCGACCGAAGCGATCTACCCCAGGCGTGATCGACTCGGCGTCATATACGAGATGCGCCGACGCGGTTCTTATGGCTTGTGACGCGCATCGGATTGTTGCCGATCCGGCTTTTGCCTAACGCTTGGTAGCACGAGCATTAGGCCGGAGGGCGGGGTTGAGCACGGCAAGCGCGAGCGACGGCGACGCGCCTGGCGGATCGGCGGTGCCGATCAGCTTCCGCCAGTTGAAGCTGTTCGAGGCGGCAGGGCGGCTGGGTACGGTGACCGCCGCGGCGCGCGAATGCGGCCTGTCGCAGCCCGCGGCGACCCAGGCGCTGGCGGTGCTGGAGCAGAAGGCGGGCTTCCCGCTGATCGAGCGCGGCGCCAAGGGGCTGGCGCTGACCCCGTTCGGCCGCGAGCTGCACGGGCGGGTGTCGCTGCTGCTCGAGAAGCTCGACCGTGGCCTGCAGCAATGCGGCATCGGCGATCGCGAGCATGTTGTCTGGCAAGTGTCGCAGGCTCAGCTGCGGCTGCTCAACGCGATGGCCGAGCGCGGGTCGCTGGAGCGGGCGGCGATCGTGCGTGCGATGACGCCGCGGACGGCGCGGGCACTGGAGCTGCTCGTCGGCCAATCGCTGCTTGCGCGGGAGGATGGCGCAACGGTGCTCACCGGCGCGGGCTCGGCGTTCGCCAGGCGGATCGGGTTGCTCGCCGACGAAGCCGAATGGACCGTGCAGGATGTGCGCGAGGAGGTCGATCGGTCGCGGCGCACCGTGGTGATCGGAGTTGCACCCGATCCGGGCACGGCCTCGCTCAACGCGGTGGTCAAGGCGTTCACCGCACGCCACCCTCTTTGGTGTTTGGAGATCCTCGAATCGGGACAGAAGGACCTGCTCGCGCGGCTGGCGATCGGCGAGCTCGACCTGGTCGCCGGGCATATTCTCGGCGACGCGGGGCAGGGGGTCTCGTGGGAGGAGATGGCGACGGTCACCTATCGGATCGTCGGCCGCCGCGATCATCCGCTGGCGAGCAGGCGCAACGTCGCCGTCCGCGAGCTGGTGCAATATCCCTGGGTGTTCGGCGCGCAGGGGTCGCAGCGGCGCGCCGCGTCCGATGCGCTGTTCGCGGGGCGGGCGCAGCCGCATTGCTGCCTGGTCACCTCGGCGGCGCCGATGATGGCGCAACTGCTGATGGACAGCGACCGCCTCGGGCTGATGACCGACCAGGAGCTCGCCCAGCGCGAGGCGACGCTGGTGGGAATTGCACACGAGGCACCCGAGCGGCTCGCGCACATCGGAGTGGCGATCCGCAGCGACTGGGCGCCGACACCGGTCCATCTCGACGCGGTGGCGCTGCTCAGGGCGCGCTTCGCCGGAACGCTCGATGCGGGCTAGTCGCGGACGCGTCGGGCGTCGTAGGTGATCTGGCGGTCGCCGGAGACCATCACGCGCGCGTTCGGGTTGGGGGCGCCCATGTTCGCGGGCCGGTCGGGTGCGCGGACCATGCGGCGAAGGTAGACGGTCTTGCCGCTGGTGTCAGTGGGCGCTGGCGGAGGACCCATGCCGGGGCCGCGGGGCTGGGGCAGGGTGCCCTCCTGCCCGGCGAGCACCGCCTCGGCAGCGGCGAGGTATTTGTCGGCATCGGTCGCGTCGAAGATGCCGGGGCCGCCGGCCATGCGGTCGAACTGGCTGCGATGCGCCTGCAGCTTGCGCATGTTGGCGGCGAATTGCGCGACGCTGACATTTACGGGCTCATTGCGCCCCATAATTTCATCGCCCGAGAAGAGGATGCGCGATTTGGCGTCGAGATAGGCGGTTCCGCCGTTGGTATGGTTGCCGATCACCAGCACGACGACGTTGCGGTTGCCGAGGTGGAAGGTGTAGCCGTCGGTGACGATCGTCGTCGGGTAATCGCGCGGGAAGCTGACGCCCTTGAAGCTGGGGTAAGGGATCGTCGCCTTCTCGGCCGTCCCCTGCGACATGAAGGCGCGGTCGAAATAGGCGTTGTTGGCGGTGTGGTCGAAATGGAAGTGGGTGCTGGCGATCCAGCGTACCGGTTTCCTGGTCAGCGTCTGGAGGTAGGTGCGCAGATTGCCCGCGCCGTAGCCGGAGTCGATCGCGAGCGCTTCCTTGTCGCCCTCGATCAGGTAATGGAAATCGCCGTCGCTCTCGATCTGCCAGACGCCCGGGCCGATCACCTTGGAGCGGTAATAGGGCACGTCCATCGGCTGCCGCGTGCCGTCGTCGTTCTGGATGAGAACGTCATGCAGCGGCGAGAAGTCGATCAGCCTGGGCGGCACGTAGCGGCCGGGCTTCGCATGCGGCGGGCCGGGTTCGGTCTTCGCGACCGAGCCGGCGGACACAGATAGCAGGGCAAGGGCGAGAAGGGGGCGGTGCCGGGTCATCGGTTCCCTATCGTGCGGGGTTGGCGCGTTGCGCGTCGAAGGTCTTTTGCGCATCGGCGGTGGCGGCGTCGGCCTTGATCGCGCGACGCGCGGCGACGAGCTTGTCGGCGGCGTAGCGGAGCAGCGCGCGGCCGCGTGCCGCGGTCGCGCCCGAGGCATCGCCGAGATAGCTGGTCGGCGCCTCGACCGACCGTAGCGCGCCGGTCTGCACGCCGCCCTGGCCGCCGGGGATCGGCAGGTGGCGCGCGCCCTCGGCCACGATCGGCTCGTCATGGCCGCGCTCGGGTTGGACCAGGTCGGGGCGCGCCGACATCAGCAGCGAGATGCGCTCCTCGCCGCCATGGCCGTCGGCATCGGGCTTGGAGGGCTGCATCTCGGCGGGCATCCTGCGCGTCTCGGGCGTCGGCGGGGACATGCGCGGCGACGACGGATAGAGCGCATAGACGACATACGGGTGAGGGCGCGCGACGCTCGCCGCGATGAAGTCCGAGATCAGCCCGTTGTTGCCGCTGTGGCCGTTCGAGATGACCACCTTGGTGCAGCCGTTGCGGCCCATCTCCGCCACCGTCTCCTCGAGCAGTTCGCGCTGGAGCCGGCTGCTGTAGGCGATGGTGCCGAGGTGGTTGCTGACGTCGGTGGTCTGCGCCGCGTAATAGGGCGGGAAGAGGATGGCATATTCCTGCGCGACCGCGGTCTCGGCGATCAGCCGCGCGACATAGAGGTTGGTGCCGAGCGGCCCCGCTGGCCCGAACTTCTCGATGCTGCCGAAGGGAAGGACGCAGACGCCGCCGGCCTTCTTCAACGCCTTGGCGAAGTCGGGGCCGGTGAGGTCTTCCCAATGCGGGCTGAGGCTTGCGGCAGGTGCCTGTGCAAGTGCGGGCGCGGCGCAGGACAGCGCCAGCATGGCAGCCAATGGAATTGCTTGTTGCACCTGACCCTCTCCTGATCCTTGTGCAGCGAAACCTAAAGACCGGCGATCGGGCGCGGGCATAGGTTAGCATGTAGCCGTGATTGGAAACACGTAGGCCGCCGTGGACCGGCAGCATCCGATCTGGTTGATCCCGCGGCCAGGAGGAGATCGGCATGATGCGAGCAGCATGGGCTTGTGGTTTGGCCGGGGCGCTGGCCCTGCCGGCGACGGCGAATGCCGAGCCGGTGCGCACCGCAACGGGGCTGGTCGAAGGCGCGCCCGGACGATCGGCGGCGGTCACCGTGTTCAAAGGCATTCCCTACGCCGGATCGGCGGCGGGCGCGATGCGCTGGCGCCCGCCTGCGTCGGTCGAGCCGTGGAAAGGGGTGCGCAAGGCGGACAGCTTCGGGCCGATCTGCCTCCAGCGGATGCCGCCGCAGGCGCGGGCGCAGACTTCCACGCCGGCTTCCGAAGACTGCCTGTCGCTCAACGTCTGGACGGCGTCCGCAGGCAAGGCGGCGAAGCGGCCGGTGCTCGTGTGGATCCATGGCGGGCGCTTCATCTTCGGCGCAGGCTCGCAGTCGGCTTTCGATGGCGAGGCGCTGGCGCAGAAGGGCGTGGTAGTCGTCACCATCAACTACCGGCTCGGCGTGTTCGGGTTCCTGGCGACGCCCGAACTCAGCCGCGAGTCCGGGCACAATGCGTCGGGCAATTACGCGTTGCTCGACCAGATCGCGGCGCTGAAGTGGGTGCGCGGCAACATCGCCGCATTCGGGGGCGACCCGGCGCGAGTGACGATCGCAGGCCAGTCGGCGGGGGCCTCGTCGGTGCTCCAGCTGATCGACTCGCCGCTCGCCAAGGGCCTGTTCACGCAGGCGATCGCGGAAAGCGGCGCGCTCTACCCCAACGACCCGCTGATCAGCGGGCTGGCGCCGTCATGGCGGCCGCTCAAGACGGCGGAGGAGCAGGGTCAGGCCTATGCCGAGCGGGCGGGCGCATATAATCTCGCCGAACTGCGCGCGCTCCCCGCCGAGGCCCTCATGGCCGAGAACAACAAGAATGACGAGGCGCTCGACGGTCGTCCGCCGCTGTTCCGCCCCGTGGTGGACGGCTGGGTCGTACCGCGCTCCTATGGCGGCACGCTGCGCTCGGGAACGCAGAACCAGGTTACGCTGCTGACCGGCTACAATCTCGACGAGGCGGGCGCGGAGGCGCAGACGAGCTTCACGCTCGACAGCTACAAGGCCGCGGTGGCGAAGAAATATGGTGCGATGGCGGACGAGTTCCTCCGCCTCTACCCTGCCACTACCGATGCGCAGGCGACGCCGGCCTGGAAGGCGGCGGCGCGGGACAGCGCGCGGGTATCGTCGTGGCATTATGCACGGCTCTTCCAGCAGCACGGGCGCAAGCCGGTCTACACCTATTACTGGACGCACGCGCCGGGGAGCGCCGAGGGGCAGCGCCGCGGCGCCTATCACGAATCCGAGATCGCCTTCGTGTTCGACAGTATGGACGCGGTGCCGGCGAGCTGGACGGTGGAGGACCGGCGGATCGCCGGGCTGATGTCGTCCTATTGGGCGAGCTTCATCTCGAGCGGCAACCCGAACGGGGCCGGGCTCGCGCCCTGGGCGCAGACCGGCGCGGCGCGCCAAGTAATGGAGCTCGGCGAGCGTTTCGGCCCCCGCCCGCTCGCCGACGCGACCCGGCAGGCGTTCTTCGAGCGCTACTTCGCCGATCAGCCGAGCTGGTGAAGGCACGCCGGGCGCTCAAACTGATAGTCGGGAACAAGGAATTGATGCCCGTTCGGTAGGCCCGAAGCCTACACGTCAGCCTGCGGTCCGGCCCAGATAAGGCCGGACGCGGGGAACCGATGCCGGCATCAGCCCGAACCGGCACTGAAAGGGGAGGACGGCTATGGCCAAGCGCTTCGTCGCGACACTGATCGCGACCACCAGCCTGATCGCGATCACCGGAACGGCGTGCGCGCAAGCGCCGGCGAAGCCCGACACTGCGCCGTCGACGCCGATCGGCACGGCGGAGCAGCAGGCCGGCACCACCACCGCGCAGGACGGCGCTGCCGCCGACGACACCCAGTCCGGCGCCTCCGCCGCCGACGTCGTCGTCACCGGATCGCGCATCGTCCAGAACGGCAACAACATGCCGACGCCGGTCAGCGTAATCTCGACCGAGCAGCTCTCCACCGTCCGCCCGACCAACCTGGCCGAGGCGCTGAACGACCTGCCGGTCTTCGCCGGATCGCGCAGCCAGGCGAGCAACACCGGCACCAGCGGCGCGGCGGGCTCGCCCTCGACCAGCACCAACGCACTCAACGTCATCAACCTGCGCAACATGGGCCTAGCGCGCACGCTGATCCTCTACGACGGCCACCGGGCGCCGCCGAGCACGCCCGAAGGTTTCGTCGATATTAACACCATCCCGCAGGCGCTCTTGAAGCGCGTCGATGTGGTGACCGGCGGCGCATCGGCGGTCTATGGTTCGGACGCGATCACCGGCGTCGTCAACTTCGTCACCGACAATGCCTTCAACGGCATCAAGGCCAACGCGCAATACGGCATCTCCAAGTACAGCGATGCGGAGAGCTACGAGGGCCAGATCGCCGCCGGCGCCAAGCTGTTCGGCGGCCGCGGCCATATCGAAGGCAGCTTCAACTACCGTCACGATGACGGGCTCGACAGCAAGTTCGACCGTCCCTGGGGCTATGACGTGCGCACGCTGCAGGGCGACCAGACGACCGCGGGCAGCCAGACCTATCCGCTGTTCCAGGTGGTCGGCGCGCGCCAGAACAACGTGACCTTCGGCGGCCGGATCAACAACGGCGTGCTGAACGACCAGCGGTTTGCCACCGGCGGGACGCTGGTGCCGTTCGTCCACGGCAGCAAGACCGGGCAGGGCGGCACCATCCCGCCCGGACTGCCCTATGAGATCGGCGGCGACGGCGGCTATTACAACGGCCAGCTGCGCGCCGAGCTGGAGCTGAAGCAGTATTTCGGTCGCTTCGATTTCGACATCAGCGACGACATCCACTTCTACACGTCGGTTGCCTACACCGACAATCACAGCGTCGGAATTGGCGACTATTTCAACAACGCGAATCTGACCATCAACCGCGATAACGGCTTCCTGCTGCCCGCATATCGGGCCGCGTTGGTCACCGCCAATCATACTACCTTCTCGCTGGGCAATATCTTCCGCACATTTCCGCGCGGCGAGCTGGAGACCAATGCGACGCAGCTGCTGATCAACACCGTGTTCAACGGCACCTTCGGCGGCGGGTGGCGCTACGAGATCGGCTATGTCCGCGGCCGCGGCGATTTCGGCGTGTCGCAGAACAAGGCGCGCGACCAGGGCCGTTTCTTCGCGGCGCTCGACTCGGTGGACGTCGGGCGGGTCACCACCGGAACGCCCAACGGCACGATCGCGTGCCGCGCCGCGGTCGCCTACACCGGGCACGCGGCCAACCCGAACTATGCGAACTGCATTCCGCTCAACGTGTTCGGCGAGGGATCGGAGAGCCAGGCGGCAGTCGACTACATCACCGCCAAGGTCGGCTGGCACACCTATCTGCATATGGACGACCTCGCCGGCAGCATCACCGGCTCGCCCTTCTCGACCTGGGCGGGGCCGTTGCAGGTCGCCTTCTCGGGCGAATGGCGCAAGAACACCGAGGAGGTCGTCAGCACCTCGCTGCCGTCGCAACTCGCCGATTGCGTCGGCATCCAGGCAGGTGCCGGCTGCACCGGCGCGACGACGCGCTACAGCTCCACCGTCGCCAACCTGCCCCAGTCCGCCGTCAAGGTCGGCGAGCTCGCGGTCGAGGCGCAGGTGCCGCTGGCGCGCGACATCACCGCCATCAAGTCGCTCGACCTGAACCTGGCATTCCGCCATGCGCATTACGACACCAGCGGCAACGCGAACACCTGGAAGGCGGGCCTGGTCTGGCAGCCGGCGGAGATCCTGACGCTTCGCGCAACCCGCAGCCGCGACTTCCGCGCGCCGACGATCGACGAGCTGTTCCGGCCGACCGCGACGACGCTCAGCTCGGCGTTCCTCGACTATATCTCGGGTACCGGCGTTCCGACCAACAACGTCACCATCTACAACGGCGGCAACCCCAATCTGAAGCCGGAGGTCGCCAATACGCTGACGGTCGGCGCGGTGTTCAAACCGGCCAGTAACTTCAGCATCTCGGTCGACTATTTCAACATCGAGGTGAAGAACTTCATCTTCCTGGTGCAGGGCAACAGCCCGCCAGAGCAGCAGGTATGCTACAACAGCAAGGGTACGTCGCCTTACTGCTCGCTGGTCACCCGCGGGCTGGGGATCTACGACCCGAGCAATGCGCAGGCGACGTCCGCGGCGAACGCAGTCACTGCATGGTACCAACGGCCGATCAACATTGCGCGGCAGACCACCTATGGCGCGGACATCGAGCTCAATTACCGTACCGAGCTGTTCAACCGGCCGATCGGGCTGCGCGTGCTGTCGACCTGGCAGCCGCACATCCGCTTCTATCGCGACGGTATCACCACCAACGATTACGGCGGGGTGGCATTCGGCACCAACGGCATCCAGGCGACGCCAAAGTGGCGCGTCACCGGCTTCCTCGACGTCAAGCCGTTCGACGGCTTCGCGATCAACATCCAGGAGCGCTGGCGCTCGTCGCTCAAGTTCCATTCCGATCCGACGATCAAGGTGATCTCGCCCAACATCAAGTCGGTCGGCTTCACCAACATAAACGTCTCCTATGACCTGAAGGTCGGCGGGGCGAAGGTGCAGTTGTTCGGCAACGTCGCCAACGTCTTCAACACCTTCCCGCCGCAGGCCGGCTTCTGGGGCAACCCGAGCCCGGGGCAGTTCGGTGAGTTCGTCCTCGGCGACGACGTGATCGGCCGGTATTACACCTTCGGCTTGAGGACACGGTTCTGATGAAGATACTCGCCGCCGCGCTGCTCGCTTTCCAGGGTGCGGCGC
>CAXTNG010000026.1:0-18712 GCA_964245475.1 uncultured Sphingomonas sp.
GCGCGACAAGGCCGTTGCGCCAACGGGCGCAGCGCCGCAGATCGAAGCGAGCGCGAGACCGCCGCCCACCCGGCAAGGAGAGAGGCGAGAGCGCCAGCGGGTCAGCGCAAAAACGCCGCGCCCTTAGGAGCGCGCAGCGCGGGACAGAGCGCGTCCCTAAACCCTCCCGCTCATTCTAGGGCCGACCTTAACCCTCCCGCTCCCGATCGTCACCCGGATGGGCCGGGACTACAGGCCCGGTTCGCGCAGCGAATAGAGCGGGTCGCCCGCAGGGCAGCGCAAAAATGATCTCAGACTTCAATCGCCGCCAAGTCGCAATTCGATTTGTCTGAACTGAAAGTCGTGCCAAAAATTCGACCGCAGAAACGAACGAGCGAGAGAATCCTGTGCGAACTTACACGCAACATTATGCCGTTCCTGTGACGGAAATAGCGATCTAGATGGCCTCGATTCTCGCTGAGTTTGCCGCGGCTGATGATCTCTTGCGTGAAGCCGCCCGAGGGCGGCTGGCTGGCCACGGGTCGATCGTCATCGGAAAATCAGGCCGGATCGGCCCTTCGGTCGAGATTGCGCTCGCAAGCCTCTCCTATGCCGATCAGTATTCAGCGGTCTCGATAAACAGCTCCTTCGCCCGAAGCCTCTTCAGGGCACTGAAGACACGGGTTCCATTCGGCAGCGGCTATAACGACTGCGCGGGTGCCTTCCCGCTTTCCGCGATTAACCCGGTTATTGCTGCGGGGACGGGATGGGACCAATGGACGACCCATGCGGAGAACGCCGCGAAGGGCCAAGGGCTGAGTGCCAATCTTGTTTCAGGGTTGTTGGGCGCGCTCGTGGAGATCCAGGATAATGTCTATGAGCATAGCAATGCACCTGATACGGGCGTGGTTGCATACGCCACCACGTCGAATTCCTTTGAGTTTGTCGTGGCGGATCAAGGAATAGGCGTTCTTTCGAGCCTAAGACAGAATCCCAACTATTCGAGTGTGAGCGACGCCGGAGCAGCGCTGCGTCTGGCGATAACGAATGGCGTTTCGCGATTTTCGTCGGAATCAGGACGCGGCCAAGGGTTCAATCAGCTATTTCGCGCGCTTGTTGGCCACAACGCCGAGCTGCGGTTTCGCAGCGGCGATCATGCGCTGACCCTTCGCCCCGGTAGCAACTCCGCCGAGGGCGCGTCGGTCTTGGCCCAAGTCGCCCCGCTGAACGGGCTGTCCATTGCCGTTCATTGCAGTAATGGCGCTGCCCCCTGAACGGACCAGCCTGCGATCTGCGTGTAAGCGTTCCAGATAGCTGTGGTGACTGTGCAGGGTAACGACATTGTGTTGAAGCAACGCATCGAGCAACTCACCGGAAGCGGTGGGGTGATTCCTCCAGCTTAGCTTGCCCGATTCACTGAAATACGCCTGCTTGCGGCAACGGGTTTTGTGAAATGCGTCGGTATCGACCACGGTCACGGCCTCGAACGCTTGCCGGAGCGGCTCCAGCACCCGCGTCCCACCCCTTACAATCAATCTCAGCGGATGGCTTACTTCGCTAGCAAGCTGGCGAAGTCGCGCAACATGCCAATCGATGCGGCTGCCGCGCCCCGCACCGGTCGCAAATTCTACAGCAATCGACTGTATCTCGGGACGGGCGGCGATGAGTTCGGCCCAGCGCTGATAATCGCATTCGGTGCGGGCATTGACGTGAAGCGCCGCAGGTAATCCAGCTTCAACCATCTCGACCCAAGCCAGCATGATGCGTTTCATGGCGTGCAAATTGTCGGTGCGAGGCACATCGGTCAGCACGCTGAAGTTGGGCGGCGTGACAAGCGCGATGCCAAGCGAATGGAGTTCACTGAGCAGTTCGGCCCGGTTCGGCAACTGCCAGTAGCGTTCGATCTCGTTATCACGGGCAACGCCTGAAACCACGAGGCGCGCCTGCGGCGCTATCCCAAACCCATCGGCAAGCGCTTCTCGCTCCGAAAACTTCAGCGAGGCTTTCCCAAAGTCGATCAGCGAATAGAGCGATATCGCAACGATCGGGAAATTAAGATGCGCCTGCCTTTTCGAAGCGTGTTCGATCAGCGGCACCATGCTTGGCAGCGGATCGACAGTCACCGCAGGCGCACGGCGCGCGGTAGTCAGATCGAAGCCGCCGATTTCTCGAACGCGGGCGACGAACGCGGCGGGATTCCCCCGGCAGACAAGATCGCAAGATGCCTTGTCGGCACAACGGCAATAGTCGTTGCAGTCGTAAAAGCTCGAATCCTTGTGCGCGCCGCCGCACCTGTCGCGATCCACGCAGGTCCAGCAGCCGAGCGACTCGGAGGCCGTCTCGGCATTGTCCCAAAGCGCTTGCGTGTTGGAAACGCGTCGCGAAACAGGCTGGTCGGCGTGTTCTGTCATCGGATGCTCAACTCCGCGTTATTGCCGAACAGACCGACGCGTTCGACTGTGCCGAGGGCGACACCGCCGCTCGCATGAATGGCAGCGCGGACATCGGCCGTTAGCCCTGGGAGCTCGCCTATCTGACGATGCCCGCTGCAAACGATGACCGTTTGCCCACTACATTGAACGACTAACTGATCGCCGATCTTCAAGGCCGGTTTGCCTTCCAAATCGGCCGTGACGGTGCAGATCTGGTCGGTGAATTGAACGTCGAAGAGGCCGGGCGATTTGAGCCGGTCGAGTCCTTTGTCCCAACGCTTGCGCCACGGCTTCCCGGACTGTTCACGGATGAAGTCGACGCCCATCAGATCGTCTCCATGACCGGGGCAAACACCTTGGCCTTGCCGCTTCTGAATTCCATCAAGATGCCCTTCGCGCACAGTGTGGCGAGGCGGTTATTCCAGGCGGTGGCACCTATTCCCTCGTCAGGCCGTAGTTTCGCGAGTTCCGGGGCCGAAACACGATGATGCTCGGCAATGAGCTTCATCGTGGAGAGCTGCGCGGCATCCAGCTCGCCGAGAATATGCGGCTGTGATGCTTTGCCGGCCGCGCTCAGCTCACATGCCCAAATCGCGTCGTTCCGATCCTTCAAATAGACCGAAAGTTCTTCTTCGATCGTTGGGTTTGCGTTTGCCACGACCGGATATAGCATACCGATGGCATTGCGCCCGAAGTCGCGGAAACCGAGAACGGCTTCGCGCAGGAAGGACCCGGTGGCGATGTCGATCCCGGCGAAGTCGAGATAGGCAATCGTTGGCTCGGTTACTGGCTTGGTCTCGCCGATGAGGTTGGCGAGCATCTGCCGCCCCATCGCGCTGCCTGCCAGCGTTGCCCGGCTGGCCGCAATATCAAAAACAGAAAAGCGAATCATCATATTCCTCACTGTGAGCAGTGAAGATAGTGATGATCGCAATCTGTCGTCAAGCCCTTCGTCGATTTGAAGCGGTGGTTTTCCGGCTCACCCTTCCGGCCGAACGGTTCCCAAGCGGCAAAGAGCACGAGCCGCCACAGGTAGCGCCAAGAGCTTACCCGAACTGCCTCAGAAGGAACTCCAAAGTCATGTTTTCGACAATCGCGTCATGCGGGATTAGCGCGTAGCGCCAAGGCTTGCCGCCGTAGGTCCGGGCATGATCGCTCGCCCAGCTGCACCACTGGATGGCGACATCGCGTTTCGCCAGCACGTCTTTGTCCTGCATCTGGGTCGCCATTTTGGGTTCCAGCATCAAAATGGCGTCCGTTGTCTCGGCGACGAAATCGGGTTGGTATTCGAGATGGTCGTGGCCGCTGCGATAAAACATCTGGAACTGGCCCTTGGCTGGCCGCAGCCACTTCTCGGCTTCCCGCTCCAGGATCACGGCCAGCTTGCGTTCGGAATCCGAATGGAACTTGGCGACGTTTGATAGGCATTTTTCGAACCCGCCGAATAGGTATCGAGCCATGTTGCTCTTGTCGGCAGGCGGCACGCGGTAATCGAGCGGGGCTTCGCGCAGCGCGGTGAAGGCGGTTTCCTTCAGCTCGGTGAAGCCCTGGCGCACCTCGTAATGGTATTCGACCGTATCGTCTTTCCAGAAGTGATCCTGCATCTGTGCGTGAACGGCGCGGGCGATCTCGCGCTGGTGCAGCGCCAGCACCTGGCCCGCGTCCTTGTCGGACAGATAGGTGAGCAAATGCCGCACAACCTGTCCGGCAAGCTCATAGAGCATATCGGCATGTTCGTCATAGGCGATGTCGGGAAAGTCGATCAGCCCGCTGACGACGTAGTCTTCCAGCCGTTCCTCCAGCACATTGCCTTGCGACAACCCGATCACGTCGACCCGATCAGTGCGCAGGTGCTTGGCCCATAGCTCATCGCTCGGTGCGGGATAGCGCATCCCGGACAGGTCGAGCGTGAACGGATTGAATCCCGCCTTTACCTCGCCCTTGGGCATGACGGTGATGCGGGGAATGTCGATGGTGCGATCCGCCATCAATTTCGCGGTGGCCGCAATGACCGCAGCCATGTCAGGTTGCGGCTTGGAAATCCCGTCCAGTTCGAGCTGCGGCGCTTGATATTGGGCGCGCACCTCGCGGACGATCTGCTCCTGCACTTCGGGGCGTGACAGGTAGGACACGCTCGGCACCTTGTCCGGTTCGCGCGACAGCTTGCGAAAGGCGTCGTAGGCAAGCCGCGCCACGCGCATGTCCTCGGGATCGACGAAGGCGGGTGCAGGCGCGGCACCAGCCACGGCAGCGCCGTCGGCTGGCTGCGCTGATTGCAATCCAAGGCTGCCCAGGATCGTCGGCGCGGCAACGACTGTGACGGTCTTGCGCGCCAGGTCCGCCTCGTCCAGCACGAGCTGCTTCAAGCGGATCGGCGAATTGGGATTGTTCGCCTCGTCGACGATTTCCTGAAAGCGGTCGTGCGCGACGATGTTGAGGCGGTCCACCGCGACAACGCCCGTGCGCCGCCCATAGGGCAGGCGGAGCCCTCGCCCGATGCTCTGCTCGATCAGCGTCCGCGCATTGGCGGCGCGTAACGGAATGATCGTATAGAGGTTGGTCACGTCCCAGCCCTCTTTGAGCATGTTGACGTGGATGACGATCTCGACAGGGTTGTCCGGATGCTCGACGGTCAGCAGCTTCTCGACCGTCTCCTCTTCCTTCACGCTGCTATCGACCTGGATTACTTTGTCGGCATAGCGGCCCTGGAAGAAGGCATCGGACTGGATCAGGGCCATCAGCTCGGCCGCGTGAGTAGTATCGCGCGCGATTACGAGGACAAACGGTTTGACGATCCGCTCGCCGTTCTCGCGGGCGTAAGTCTCAAGATCGACCTTCACGCTTTCGTGCAGGCGAACGCCGTCCTCCAGCTTCATCTGCTGGATCGCCTCGAGCGATTTGCCCGCCGGGTTGAAATCCTTGCGGGTGACGACGGCGGGCTCCTTGACGAAGCCATCCTCCATCGCGCGGGCCAGCGGGTAATCGAGGATCACGTTCTTGAATGGCACCGGCTTGTTCGCCCCTTCGACGAACGGTGTCGCGGTCAGCTCCAGCCCCAGCACCGGCTTCAACTCGTTGATCGCGCGCATCCCGGCGGTGGCGCGGTAGCGGTGCGATTCGTCCATCAACAGCACCAGGTCGGGCAGGCTGGCGAGATAGTCGAAATAGCTCTCGCCGATCTCTTCGCGGAACGACCGGATGCGTGGGCTCCGCCCGCCGCGCACTTCGGACGAAATCTTGGCGATGTTGAAGATGTTGATCGTGGTCGGGAAAAGCTGGCCGCCCGATGCAATCTGGCGCTCGTAGGTTTCGCCGGTGGTCAGCACCGGCGGCGAGATGGCGAATTCGGAAATGCCCTTGAACACATATTTGGGCGTGTTCGCGGTGAAATCGGCGATCAGCTTGTTGTAGATGGTCAGGTTCGGCGCCAGCACGAAGAAGTTGTTGATGCCGTGCGCCAGCTTCAGATAGGCGATGAACGCGCCCATCAACCGGGTCTTGCCGACGCCGGTGGCGAGCGCGAAGCACAGCGAGGGGAAGTTCCGCTCGAAATCCGTCACCCCCTGAAATTCGCTGGCGATGATGTCGCGCGCAGCGCCAAGGTCGGCTTTGCCGTCCGGCCGTACGATCTCGGTCACGCGGTCGAGGATTTCGAGGCCGCGCCGCTGCGGCGGACGCAGACTGAGGCGGCCGGCGATGGCGTTGACGTGGCGGAGGTTGCTCATGCCGCGTCCTCCCCGTCGAACAGCCCGCCTTGCGCGGGCGGCGGAGGAGCGGGCGGCGCTTCGGCCAGCGGCAGGTTGGCGACGTTGAGCGAATAGTCGTCGTGTCCCCATTCGCACTTGCTGCGGATGTGGTTCGGGATCTTCCGCACGGTCAGGTTGGGCCAGTGATCCGGGTTGCCCCTGAACGCGGCGCACAGGATCAGCAGCGAGCGGCCCTCGCCCACGTCCTCGCTCAGCGCCGCCAGTTCCTCCGGCCCCAGTGTCTGCGTGGTGACATAGAGGAAGTCGGTTTCCGACGAATGCCCCTGCTGCCACCAGACATCGGGGCTGGGTGCATAGGCAAAGCCTTCCAGCTTGCACAAAGCCTGCGCCAGCATGGCGGCGTCATAGTCCTTGCTGATGACCTCGCGGCCCCACTTGTCCTGTTCGAGCAATGACGGCGCCAGCTCGTAATAGCGGAACCCGCCGCCGCCCTTCCATTCCGCCGCCTTGGTGATGCCGCCCGGGTCGGCACCTTCAATGACCTTCTGGAGACGCGGCACGATATGCGTGCTGCAATGATCACCCAACTCGACCATGATCCAGCGGCGGCCCATCTTGTGCGCCACCGCGCCGGTGGTGCCGGAACCGGCAAAGGAGTCGAGAACAAGATCGCCGGGATTGGTGGCGATATGAAGGATGCGATTGATTAGGCGTTCGGGCTTAGGTGTCGGAAATGGGTCTTCTTTGCCGAACAGGGCATGCATTTCCTTCATCGCTTCATCGGTGTGGCCGGTTTCGTCGTGTGGCCACCATGTCCAAGGAACAAGCCCCTCAACCTCATCGAGGAAGCGAATAATGTTTGGCTGGCTGTTTCCATCCTTGCCAAAATAGATACGGCCATCTGCAAGAAGCTTTTTGAACTCTGGTTCAACGGTTGACCAACAGCGCCCTTCCGGTGGGCGATGCACAGCACCACCTGGGGTTACAATCTCATACATTTGGTTTGGTCGATAACCTTGCGCGGTCATAGGAATCCCGCGCCAGCGGCCTCGTGGATGGTTGTTCGGGTTCTTGTAAACCTTCGCCTGGTCTTCGGTCATCGGAACGCGGTTTCGCACGCTTTTGAAGCGAGCGGCCTCCTTGGCGATGATCAAAACGTAGTCGTGAGCGTCGCCAATGGCCTCACGGTTCTCACGAGAATAGCGCTTTTGCCACACAGCACTGGCGACAAAATTCGTCCGTCCGAACACCTCGTCACACAGCACCTTGAGGTAGTGTGCCTCGTTGTCGTCGATGGTGATCCACAGCGAGCCGTCTTCCGCAAGCAGCCGCTTGATGATCTCCAGCCGGTCGCGCATCAGGCCTAGCCAGATCGAATGCTCCAGCCCGTCGTCGTAATGGGTGAAGGCGCTGCCGGTATTATAGGGCGGATCGATGAAAACGCATTTCACCTGCCCCGCATAGTCCGCCTCCAGCGCCTTCAGCGCGAGCAGATTGTCGCCGTGGATTAGCATATTATCGAAAATATCGGCGTCTGAAACTCGCGCCGCCCCATGATAACTCTTCGCCGCATCCTCGATCAAAATCCGCGGCTCCAACCGCGGCCGGTTCTCCTTGCCCACCCAGGTCAGCTCGAGTTTCTGTTTTCTGGTCATACGATATTGCCGATCTGGGGAGCTTTGGAGGCTAGGTATTTGAAGAGATCGACCTGATAGGCCTGACCGACGATGTACTTGGCGCGAAGCGCTTTGATGGCAGGGTCGCCCTTCAGGCCATATTGCCGGGTCATCAAGCGCCGGGTTAGGTCGAGCGTTCGATCCTGATTTTTCGCGATCGCCAACGGACCCGGCCAAGCGATCGACTGGATGATATCCCAGAGGTGTTGGCGCAGCGTGTCGTAGGGCGCGCTTCCCGCTGCCTTCAGTTTCGTCACGTCGATCAGGGCGTTGCCGCCAATCGCGGTTCGGAATTGCTTCGCGAAGACCGACACCATCGCAAATTCGCTGTGCTTGTAAGCCTTGCGCTCTTCATACCAGCAGCCGCGAACCGAAGCCGCGACCTGTTCGCGGATATAGCGATAAACGCGAACGGCGTTGACTAGGCTGATCGAGCTGAGCGACTGGCTGAAAATCTGCTTGTAGGGTTCGCCGTCGGTCTTCTGGAAATCCAGCAGCGACCGCTTCATCCAGACCGGATAGCGCGGATCCAGTTCGAGCAGCGCCAGCGCCTGGATCGCTTCCGCGACAAGGATGCGGTTCGGATTCCAGCCAGACACCGGCTCGCCCACGCGATAGACATACTCGATATCGAGATGTTGCAACTCGCGCCGGATGCGCTCCTGCTCCTCGTCCAGCGCAGCGAAGGCGATTTCCTTCACGTCGTTCTGATGGTTGCGCGCCCGGGTGACATCCTTGCCGAAATCTCCGTCCGCATCGGCCTTGATCAACGTGATCATGACCTTCGCCTCGGAAATGTCGGCGCCGGCATTTTCTGCAACGAAATTTGCGGTTGAGGCTACGGTTTGCGCGCCATTGATGATCGAAAAGGCTGTGAGCTCGAAATCGCGGACTTCCGTCCCCTTTCCGCCCTTGGGCGCGATGTCCTCGCATAGGGCGGTGACGCCATTGTTCAGATACTGGAACCGCGCCGGGGCCGCGGCCAGCGTTTCCATGATTGCCTCGTTCACCGGCGTCTTGTGGCCAAGCCAGGTGCGGATATTCTTTGGTAAAGCGCCTTTCCGTGCTTCTTGTGCATGTCGGCCAAGTCGGAGAGGGCAACGGTTCCGTAGTAGGCGACCTTCGGCGCGGCTGCTTCGCCGTAGTTGCTTAGTCGCAGCCGACAATCGACCTGTTCGACTGCGTTCACGCTGTGAAGGCCGCCGACGGTCCGGGTCGAGTCAAAGTTCAGCACGGCGTCTTTCAGCCTTGCTTCGCCGCCCGCCTTGTCGGCGAGCAAGTCGCTCATGGCCTTGGCGGCATGGACGTGGATGCCTTCGCCGGTATGCGCGACGACGACTTCAATGTGGTCACAGTGATCGAGATGATGCCGTATCGACGATTCCTTGCTCAAGACGTTGGCGTTGAAACCGTCGAAATCTCCGTTCACCAGTTTTCGGATGCCTTGCGCAAACGCCAGCGCCTCCTTCTGGGTGAAGGCAGAGGTTTCCTTCAGCTTGGCTTGAACGAGGTAAAGCGTTTTCGTCCTGGCGTGGTAGTAGATGGCGTCCAAACCAAAATCGTCGAAATCATCGACAACTGCTCGTGCCGCCTTTTTCGGATCGATCTGGCAGATGTGATCGAGCGAGAAGGCCGCAAAAGACCGATCGATGTTCTTTGCCAAGTCGTCTGCGGCTGATTTGGGCTGCAAGAGCTTGGGCAGATGCGGGACATAAACCTGTTCGAGATGCCGTTTGAGGATGGCAAATTGTTCTGATCTGATCGCCATGCTCTAGCTCGGTCGTTTGAGGGGGTGAAGGCGGCGAGTATCGCCGCTGTTGCGCCAATAGCTGCCGGATTTGTCGTTGCTCGGCCAACCGTGTTCGGGGCAAACCAGCGTATCGACCAGTTCGAGGACCTGCTTGGCGAAAGCGATAGCGTCGGTGTCCAACAGGTCGAACGAGATTTCCTTAAAATGCGCGCCGAGCGCATTTCGCACCTGCGCGATACGCGCCAGCTCATCCAGAATCGGTCTTAGCGCTACCGTGCTAGATGGTGGCGCTGCCGGGTCGGTGATGCCATCGCGCATCTCAACCTTTAAGGCTTCTCGGAGCTTATTGTTAATGTTGGGCAGCAGGTCGCCAAGCGTGTAAGCTCCCCCGAACCGACGCGGCACCGGACATTCGTATTTGAGGGTCAGATAATCGAGCGCCGCTTCTAGAATAACGCCCGCCTTGCTGCACACCGCTTGGATGTCAGTCGGCGTTTCCCCGAGCAAGGTCCGCAAGCGTTCGACCTCGGGAAGCGAGCTGACGAGACGCATCCCATCGTCGAAGGCCCAGCCGGTCAGCTCAACGAATTGGCAGGGCTGATCGGGTTTGAGAAATCCCCAACGGTATTTCTCCCGCCAAGGGCGGTAGTGAGTGGTGACGATGGTGTGCTGGAAGCCGTTGCTCACCTCGTAGATCATCTCGATGACACGCTTGACGTGCGGTTCGTCCACACTGCCAAGTACGTCATCGAGAATGAGCACGGTTTTGTCCGCGCTATCGCGCGCGGCAAGTGCCAGGAAAACGCATAGGCCCAAAGTGTCGAGGTGGGACTGGCTGAAATAGGCTTGGGGCGGCGCGTCATGCCCCTCAAAAGTCGCGCCCAGATTCAGCGATGCGCGGCGGGCCGTGTCCAGCTCCAGCACGATCTTGTTCAACCCCTCGCCGGGATGGACTTTTTCGTAGTGGTTGCCGACCTCCTTGGCGATTTCGCTGATGATGCTGTCCGTGAACTTCTGACGCTCATCTACACATTGAGCGAGAGCCGTTTCTATTTTGGGGATCAGCGCGGTCAGCTCGGCAACGCGCGCAGCGTTGGTCGCGTAGCGCTCGGCGGCGGATTTCAGGCTCGCGCGGAAGCGACTCTCTTCCCGCCATCCGGCTTCGATGTTGGCCCAAGTATCGGAAGTCGTCTGATTGGCAGCGAGCCATGCGGGTAAGTTTGTCGCTTCGGTCGGCGCCGCGCCGGCTGGAAGCTTCACGCTTGCTTGCCACTCGTGGGCGCCCTGCGCAGCGGCGAAAGCGGCGATGGCTTTTCCGTAGTCGCCTTCAACCTGCTGAAGCGCTGTCCGCGCACCATTCAGGGCAGAATGTGCCTGTTTGCGCTTGGCATTGGCGGCGGTCAGCGCTCCAAGCTGCGCCAGGGTGCTTTTGACGGTTGCCGCGAGGCCCGCGATCTTTTCATCGCTTTCGCACAAGGGACAGGTCTCGGCATCAGGGTGCGTCTCAAGGTAGGTCTGACCCGCAGTTAAGACGCCGACTCGTTCCGCCGCTGCGCTATCGACTGTCGCCAATGCGTCGATCTGCGCTTGGTCCGCTGCATCGGCATTTGCTTGCGCGGTCGCGACGTCGACCCGTTTACTTTCAAATCTTTCGGGAAACCCTTTGAGTGCGTCAAAGGCGGCGCGCAGCGTGGCGCTGGCGGTAATGTCCGCCTCCAGGCCGGTCGTGGGCTCGGCCAGCTTTTGCGTCGCCCACGATACCGGGTTCAGTCCTTCCGGACTGCCCGCCGCCTCATAAAACCCTTGCAGCGCATTGAGATTTTCCTGTTCGGCCGCGACGGCGGCGATCTTGTCGGTGGCAAGCGTTTTGCCTTGCTGCCTCAGGGCTTCTTCGGAACGCTCGAACGCCTCGATGTCGATGAAACGCTTGATGGCGTCGTAGCGCTTGGCGGGCTGAGTCTCGACGAATTCAAGGATTTGGCGATGCCGAAGCAGTTCCACGCGCGGCGGCGCTGCTCCGCTGAGCACGGTGGCCATATTCCCACCGAGTTTGCCGGTGCATTGCCCATCGCTGGTGTGAAGTTCGACGGCGAAGTCGGTGGCGGGCTTGCCCACGGTTCGCCAGTATTTTCTGACGCCCGACCCCAACCCCCTGTTATCGAGTGAGCCGATATTGTCTTTGGCCAAGAACTCGAACGCATCGCAGATAGTGGTTTTGCCGGTGCCGTTCTCGCCGTAGATCAACGTGAGCTTTTTGCCCTTCTCGAAGTCTAGCTTGAAGGTGCCAGCCGAGCCGCGAAAGGCGGTCAAGGTCAGCGATTTGAGGCTCGGGGCAGCCGTCATTGGGCGACTCCCTTTGACGTGGAGAGGTCGATTTCCAATTTCCAGTCCGCACCGGACATCGTGCCGGCGGCGATTTTGGTAACGAGCAGATCTCGCTTTTCCGCGCGCACAAGCCCTGCTGCAACCAGCCGGTCCACAGCCAGCCCTGCCAACTTGGCCGATGGCGACGCCCCCTCACTCATTGAATCCTCCATCGAACGGTGAAGAGCGGCTTCATGTCGATCGCTTGCTCTAGCTTTCCCTCAATCTGCGCAATCAGCTCCGTGCGTTGTTCGTCAATCTTGTCCTGAGCATCAAAGAGCGAGCGGCGTTTGTTGGAGCGCTCAGTCTCCAGTGCTTTTACCGCCTTCTGTCCGGCCAGCTTATCCTCAAGGGTAAGCGCGACGGTCGCGGCACGGCGGGCTTCCTTGATCTGCCGGTCAAGCTCCTTCAGCTCGCGTTCCAGCCCGACCTTCAAGTCGTCGGCCCAGCCGTCGAGCTTATCGGCTTCCGCTTCAAAGAAGCGCGCATTCCGCTCAGAAATATCGCGGCGGATATTTGCCTGCTGAGCGAGCAGCGCGTCGGATAGCGCCGATGCTACCGAGTCCGGCTCGGTCGCCGGGCCTGAAATCGCACCGCCTATTGTCATAAGCCGTGACGCCGCCTCCGCAGGTATCGCGCGGCCTTCGTCGTCGTTGGCAGCTATTAGCAGGTGATCCTCGCTCTGCCCCAACGCATCGACCGAGAGCAGCGAAGCGCTAAGCCACCCGGAACGGCCAACGAACGGCTTGATCGCGGCGATATTGCCTTCGTGCGCAGCATAATCGAAAACGATTTCAGCGATTGGTAAATCACGTGAGCGAGCGCGGCGCACGATGGCCTCGCCCAGCGGGTGGTTCACTCGGAAGAAATGTGCGTCGCCCGAACGGCGGGGCAGCTCGTAAAGGCCAGTAGGAACACCACCGGCGAGCCAGTCGGGCAAGGCGTTAAGCCGGAAAGACGAGGAATCGACAAACTCCGCCGCGCCGTCCAGCTCATGCTGGGCTAGTCGCATCAACTGTTTCTCGAAATGGTCGAGATGCTGGTTGGTATCGGTATCGCGCAGTTTGAGCTTCTCGCGCACCTCGTCGTCGAAATTATCCAGGAGCTTTTGCCGCGCATGGGTCATGGCGGTTGTGATCTCGGGGTTTAGCTCAAGCTGGAGCTGGTCGAAGGCCGTCTTGATCTCGTTGGCCTGTCGGCATTGCTGATAAATGCTGGCAATACGTTTCTCGAAATCGACGCCTGACTCGATGGCCCCGAGCACTTCATCGCTGGCCCCAAAGACGCCCTCGAAGAGCTGAAACTTCTCGGAAAGGAGTTGATAGACACGCTGGTCGGCCTCGTTCTTGCAATTGAGGAAGTTGACGACCACCACGTCGTGCTTCTGGCCGTAGCGGTGACAGCGCCCGATGCGCTGCTCGATACGCTGGGGGTTCCAGGGCAGGTCGTAATTCACAACCATCGCGCAGAATTGTAGGTTGATGCCCTCAGCCCCCGCCTCGGTGGCGATCATGATCTTTCCGCGCTCGCGGAAATAATCGACCAACGCGGAGCGCATGTCGGCGGTCTTAGAGCCGGTGACACGATCCGAGCCCGCGTGGCGGGAAAGCCATTCCTGATAGATAGCCTTCGATTCCGGGTCGGTGTTGGTTCCGTTGAACAGCACAATCTGGTCGGCATACGGGCTGTCGGCCAATACGCGCAGGAGATAGGACTGGGTGCGGCGGGACTCTGTGAAGATGATGGCCTTCTCATCCGCGCCGAACTCTCGCGCCTTGGCAAAGCCCACCTCCAGCGCTTTCAAGAGCGCGCGACCCTTGGCGTTCTGTTCGATCGACGTTGCCAGCGAGGCAAACTCGCGCAATTCATTGATCTCGCGCTCCAATGCACGCTGGTCGGCTTCGGTAAGCGGTTCAGGCTCGTCCTCCGACCATTCCTCCGCCGTCTCATCGAGCGCTTCGTAATCTTCGCCTAAATCCTCCGTCAGCGAGACGGGCTGCGCTTGGTCGAGCCGCCTTTGAAGTCGATTGGATATGGAGGTTAGTGCGCCAGCAATGGCGAAGGTGGATGAAGCCAACAGCTTGCGCAGCACAAGCGTCATCAGCGAACGCTGACTGGCGGGCAGTGCCTGCAAGTTGTCGCGTTGCAAGTAGTCCGTCACGAGGTTGTAGAGCTTATCCTCTGCCTCGTCCGGGCTGAATTCCTCAAGAATTGCGTAGCGCTTGGTATACGGGACGTATGCAGTCACCTGCCGCCGCAAGGTGCGATGGCAGACCGGCCGCAGTCGTTCTTTCAGGATTTGGAATGTGCGGTCTTGAGCGCTTCCGCCGAACTGCTCCCGAAAGCTCTTGAGATCGCCAAACGTATGTTCGTCAATGAAGCTCACGAGCCCGAACAGCTCCAACAGCGAGTTTTGTAGTGGTGTCGCCGTCAGAAGCAGCTTGTTGCGTTCCGCCAACGCGGCTTTGAGCGTGTTGGCGATGACGTTGGATGGTTTGTAGACGTTCCGAAGACGGTGCGCTTCGTCTATGACGACCAAATCCCAAGGCGTAGCGTGAACGTCAGACGCTTTGTTTCGCGCAAACTGATACGAGCAGATGACGATGCTATCGGTGCGGTCAAAGGGGCGAAAATTCCCGGTTTTCACTGCGGCGTTGTAGGGCTTCGTTTCCATGATGGTGCATGGAATGAAGAACTTTTCGTTCAATTCCTGATGCCATTGTTTGCGGAGGTTGGAAGGGGCAATAATCAATATGCGCCGCTTGCCCTCCGCCCAACGCTGCGAAATGACCAAACCGGCCTCGATAGTCTTGCCTAAACCAACCTCATCCGCGAGTAACGCGCCCTTTGACAATGGCGAAGCGAATGCGAATAGCGCAGCATCGACTTGATGCGGATTCATGTCCACCTGCGCGCCCGCGACGGCGACGGCAAGCTTTTCATTACTGTCCGATGACCTTCGGCGCACCAAGTCGGTTGCGATGTATTTGGAGTGATAGTCCGTTATCATTTCGTTGATTCGCTCAATGGCTGTCCGGTCGTCGCTTCGATCCTAAGGTGATAGCGGGCATAGCGACGCTCTCCAGTGCGGCTGAGCGCCCTCTTTTCCACAAGGTCATTCAAGTCTCGCGTCGCGGTCGCAAGGCTGGCATCCGTGATCGTCCGATAATTTCCTGCGCTCATGCCGCCGTCAAAGCCATCCGGTCCCTCGCGGAACATCCGAAGCAATGCCTTTTCCTGGCGCTCGTTGATCGCGCCGCGAAGGCGATCGAGCAGGCGCGTCTTGTCGATCAAGAAACGTATGCGGGTGATCGTCTGCTGCTGCGCCTCGATGACGATGCCGGCGAACCATGTCAGCCAGGCGTCGATGTCGTTGCTCTGGCTGGCAAGCTGGAGGGCGGCATAATAGGCTTTGCGGTGGCGGTGGATTGTCTCGGCGAGCGCCGTCAAGGTCGGGGCGGCCAGCCCCTGCGCCAGCGCCTTTTCGGCAATCGCACGTCCGATGCGGCCATTGCCGTCCTCGAACGGATGGACGCTCTCGAACCACAAATGCGCGATCGCGGCGCGGGTGATCGCCAGATGCGGGTTCGACGACGAAGGCCCGCTGTCGTTGAACCACGCGATGAGGCGGGCCATTTCTGCCTGAACGGCCTCCGAAGGCGGCGCCTCGAAATGGACGCGTGGCTCGTGAAGCGCGCCGGAGACGATCTGCATTGCGTCCGCGTGCGTCCGGTAGCGCCCGACATCGGCAATGTCGCGGCGACCGTTCATCAACATCGCGTGCCACGCGAAAAGCGTCTGATCGTCGAGCGGCGCGGCGTAGTTGCGATAGACGTCGGCCATGAGTTCGGCCGCACCGGCTTCCGCGGCGCTGGCGCGGCGCTGATCCGCCGCAATCCCCAGGTGCTTCGCAAGCGACGACTGAACGCTGGCGCGGTCGAGAATTTCGCCTTCGATGGCGGAACTGTCGATGACCTCCTGCGAAATCAGCTCGATGGTCAGCCCGTCGCGCTCCCCGGCATCGAGGTGGTGCATCGTCCCGATGACCACGCCCGAGCCTTGCAGGAACTGTTCCTCGGCCCCGCGAACGCGATCCGCGTCGAAGCGAAACTCAGGCCAATTGGGAAGCTGCCAGTTCCAGCGCATGATCGATAAGATGCCTTTCTATCAATCACGATATAGTCGATTTGTGATTGATAAAGCGATAGCCAATCCATCATTGAGGGGCAAAGCTGACGCTGCGCGACGCCATTTTTTGGCGATGGCGGCATCCCGGATGGGCTGCCCTGTGCCAGCATGACGATCCCGTTCGATCGTCACTTCGCGGGGAGCGGGGCGCGGGCCGTGCGACCCCAGGCGCTCCCCTCTGCGGCAGGTTCCAATCCTCGTGCGAGGACTTTCAGGAACCTGCCGATCAGGATGGTGCGGGCGGTCGGGCTCGAACCGACACTCCTTGCGGAACGGGATTTTGAATCCCGCGCGTCTACCAATTTCACCACGCCCGCGTAGCGACGGCCTATAACGTGGCCGTCGCTACGCGCAACGACAAAGCCGGGTTAGCGCGGCCTATATCACCGGCTTCGACGCCTTTTTTCGCTTGGCGGCAGGTGCCGGTCGCGCCTTCCGAACATTGACGGCGGAAGCGTCGATATTGTTCTTCAAATGCCGCCCGTAGAACTTCTCGATCATCTCGACGCTGGTGCGGCAATTCTTGGCCACTTGGTAAATGTCCGCCCCTTCGAGCAGACGAAGGCAGATATAGGTATGCCGCAGGCTGTAGCAGGTGCGAATGTGACCATCGCGGTCGAATTTCAGGTTCAGCTCATCGAGGACCGTATTCATCAGCTCGCGCGGCGACTTCCCGAAAATCCGGTCGGTCGGCTTTAGCTGCTTGCGCTTCCTGATCCGCTCGAACGGCATGATCGCGCCCGGCATCGACTTGCAATAGCCGACGCCGCGCTTTCCGCGCACCTCGATCTCAAGGATGCGCTCGCCGGTCGACTCATCGTCCACGATCTTCACATCGCGCAGCTCAAGCCGCGCGGACTCGTCGGGACGAAGCCCGGTGTTGCCCATGAAGAGAACATAGTCGTGGAAATTCTCGCAGACCTCGCGCCAGCGCGGCTTGGGCGGGTTCTTAGCCCGCTCGCGCGTCGCCTCGTAGAGCATCTTGTATTCTTCGGGCGAGAACCACGCCCGATGCTCGACCTTGCCCGAAGTCTTGTAGGGCGCCGACATGTCGGGCAGCGCGGCGATCCAGCCCTTGCGGTTGGCGGTCTTCAACACCTGGCGGAGCGTGACGATCTCGCCGTGCAGTGTCGCGCGGGCGGGCTTCTTCGCCTTGTTGGTTTTGGGATCGACACGCGATGTCTGCCGGTGAAGGCGATACTCCTGCACCTTGCCCGCCGTGATGTCCTCAAGCGCTGTATCGCGGAAGAAGGGCAACAGGTGAACGCGGATATGGTCGGATTTGGATTTCACATACCCGGCGTTGCGCTCGCCGAGGGTGATGACCTCGAACTCGGCGGTGAAGGCAGTGCAGGCATCCTCAAAGGTTGGGCCGGAGGGCGTTCGCCGACGCCGACCGTCGGTCGGCGCGCCGGGTCCGGCGATCAGCGGCTGGACGGGACCGTCCAGCAAATGGATGGCCGCGCCGCGGCGGCGCTGCCGGTCCTCGACGCATCGCTCCATATACCAGTCGCGGGCGAAGTCCTTGGCGGCGGCAAGGCTCTCTTCCTTGGTGGTCTGCCGATGGTTGCGACTGCCAAGATAAGTAGCGCATTGCCAGAAGCGACTATTCTCACGCCGATAGACGTGAAGCGCTCCATCCATCAGCACATGGCTTTCGACCGGCATTTCGAGAACTCCAAAATGTGTAAGACATGTGTAAGTCTTTTTGGAGGTCTCGTCCTTGCCTAAGCCATTGGTTTTCTGCGGTTTTTGCCTTGTTTTTTTAGGCTAAACGCAATTTTGAGTCCGGCGCGTCTACCAATTTCACCACGCCCGCGCTGACGGCGCCGGCTTATACCGGCGCCGTCAGCCTGCGCAACCGCGTCAGGCGAAGACGTCCGCCAGGTCGCCACCCTTGGGGTCGGGCCCGAACCGGTTCGGCCCGCGCGTGCCGTCGAGACAGAAGAAGACGAGCAGCACGATACCGCTGATCGCCGCCACGACGACCGCGGCGATCAGGCCGATGCCCAATCGGGTGAAGTCTCCGGAGAACCCGCCCAGCAAGCCGACCAGGACCAGAGCCACGATGATCACCACGCCCGGCAGCAGCAGCCACCAGCCGCTCCGGTCGGTATCGTGCAGCCGTCGCACGCCGACCGCGAGGCTCGGCACAAGCGTTCCGAGCGAGAAGAGCGTGCCGAGCACGCCGTTGCCGCTACGCAGCGCACCTGCCGCCTCCGTGCCGCCGATCTTGAGCCCCAGGATGGCGTCGACGATGCCGAGGACGAAGCTCACGATGATCGTGAACAGAAAGAACATCCAATATTCCTTGCGCTGCGACCGCCCGCTGAACTCGGCGTAGCGCTTGAGCGGCAGGATCATCCATTCCATTGTGTGCACTCCCCAGTTGAAACACTTACCCCGTCTAATTCCTCGGCGGCTGCCGCCTGTAGCTCAGCGCCTCGGCGACATGGATGCGGCCGACGCCCTCCGCCCCCGCCAGGTCGGCGATCGTCCGCGCGACGCGCAGGATGCGAGTGTAGCCGCGCGCGGTCAGCCGCATCGCCTCCGCCGCGTGCGCGAGCAGCCGCCGCCCCGGCTCGTGGGGAGTCGCCATCGCCTCCAGCAGCGGCC
>CAXTNG010000026.1:18722-19954 GCA_964245475.1 uncultured Sphingomonas sp.
CACCTCGACGTGCAGGTCGATGCGGTCTAGCAGCGGCCCAGACACCTTCGCCTGATAATCCGCCGCGCATTTCGGCGCACGGGCGCAGGCGAGCGCCGCGTCGCCCAGATGCCCGCAGCGGCACGGGTTCATCGCCGCGACCAGCTGCACCCGCGCCGGAAAGGTGACATGCGCATTCGCCCGCGCGACGCTGACCGTGCCGGTCTCCAGCGGCTGCCTCAGCGAATCGAGCACCGCGCGGTTGAACTCGGGCAGCTCGTCGAGGAACAGCACGCCGAGATGCGCCAGGCTCACCTCACCCGGTTTCACCTTGAGCCCGCCGCCGGTCAGCGCCGCCATCGACGCGCTGTGGTGCGGGCTGCGGAACGGTCGCGTCCGCGTCAGCCGGCCCCCGGTCAGCGTGCCCGCGACCGACTGGACCATCGACACCTCCAGCGCCTCTGCGGGGTCGAGCGGCGGCAGGATGCCGGGGAGGCACGCCGCCATCAGCGACTTGCCCGCACCCGGCGGCCCGCACATCAGCAGATTGTGTCCGCCCGCAGCCGCGATCTCCAGCGCCCGCTTGGCGGTCTCCTGCCCGCGCACCTGCCTCAGGTCGGGCGCGTGCACCCCATCCTCGATCTCGCCCGGATCGGGCGCGCGGAGCAGGCCGTGGCCCTTGAAATGGTTGAGCAACGCGAGCAGGTCCGGCGCCGCGACGACCTCGATCGACCCCGCCCAGGCCGCCTCGGACCCCTGCGCCGCCGGGCATACCAGCCCCTTCCCCTCGGCGCCCGCATGCAGCGCGGCAAGCAGCACGCCCGGCGACGGCGCGATCCGCGCGTCCAGCCCGAGCTCGCCGACGACGATGTAATCTGCGAGCGTCTCGACATCGACCACGCCCATCGCACCGAGCAGCGCCAGCGCGATCGGCAGGTCGAAGTGGCTCCCCTCTTTCGGCAGGTCCGCCGGCGACAGGTTGACCGCGATCCGCTTGGGCGGCAGCGCCAGCCCCATCGCGGCGATCGCGCCGCGCACCCGCTCGCGGCTCTCGCCCACCGCCTTGTCGCCCAGCCCGACCACGTTGAACGCCGGCAGCCCGGGGATCAGCTGCACCTGCACCTCGACCGCGCGGGCTTCGAGGCCGAGATAGGCCACGGTCGAGACCAGAGCGGTCATGCGGCCCCCTTGTTCTTGGCGTGTTCGTAGCGTGATCTGGGGATGATTCCAGCCGTTGTAGCAGGGATCAGGGA
>CAXTNG010000027.1:0-19925 GCA_964245475.1 uncultured Sphingomonas sp.
GCCCATCCCGAGCCGGTCGCGTCGGCGTCCTGATCCGGACGCGCCGCTTGCGCGATGGGGATTGGCGCTGGTCTTCGCCTATGACGTCGCGCTCAACCTGCCGATGGCGCTGCTCGTGGCGGTGCAGGGCGGTGTCGACCGCCGGCTGCTCCGCGTCCTCACCAGCGGCGGCGGGGCGGTCGCACCGCACGTCCTGGAACCCGCGCGTTGACGGCGCCGCTCGCCCTGTACCCGGAAGCAACCTGCCTCCTGTTCGATTATGGCGGCACGCTCGATGCCGATGGCGTCGCCTGGAAGGAGCAGTTCCGCACATTGTACCGGGCGGAGGGGCTCGACCTGCTGCCCGAGCGATTCGATCGCGCCTTCTACGACGCCGACGATCCACTCGTGGGCGCGATGGGCTTCGAAGACGACCTGACCGTCACCGTCGAGCGGCTCGTCGCGAATCTGGAAGAGCAGCTGGGCAGCGATCGGACGCGCGGCGCAAGGGTGTCCGCGGCGTTCCTGGCGAACACGCGGACGGCGGTCGCGCGCAATAGGCCGGTGCTCCAGGCGCTGCGCCGGCGCTACCGGCTCGGCATCGTGTCCAACTGGTACGGCAACCTGCCGGCCATCATTCGGGGTCTGGGACTGGGCGATCTGTTCGACGTCGTGATCGACAGCGAGCGCGCCGGGGTCGCCAAGCCCGATCCGGCGATCTTCAGGGCCGCGATGGACGCGGTCGGCGCGGAGCCCGCCGCCAGTGTGATGATCGGCGACTCGCTCCGGCGCGACGGGGTGGGCGCGAAGGGCGCGGGGATGGGCTTCGTATGGCTCGCGCCCGCTGCCGCGCCGTACCCACCCGACTGGAACCCGCCTCGCATCGCCCGCCTCGACGCGCTCACCCCGGCAGCAGGACCGATCCGGTGGCGCGCCGGCGTGATCGCGGCCGGCGAAGGGCGCCGCCTGCGCGAAGGCGGTTGGCCCGGCAGCAAGGCGATGGCGCGCGTGAGCGGTCGCACGCTGATCGATCATGCGCTCGATCGCTTTGCCGCCGCGGGCGTGGAACGCGTGTCGGTGCTGATCAACGAGGCGAGCGCCGACGCGTGCGATCATCTGACGGCCCGGACAGGGGCGCCGTCGATCGACCTGGTCGTCCGCTCCACCCCGTCGTCGCATGCGAGCTTCACCCTCCTGGCGGAGCGGCTCGGCGGTGGCCCGGCAATCATCACGACCGTTGATAGCATCATGGCCGCGGGAACGCTGGCCGGCTTCCTTGGCGACGCCGTGACCCTGCCCGAAGGCGCGATCGTGCTGGGGGTCACACGGCACGTCGACGACGAGGCCCCGCTGTGGGCGACGCTCGACCCCGACGGCCGGATGCGGCGTCTCGGAGGCGACAAGGGCACGCACGTCACCGCCGGGCTCTACGCCTGGACCGGCACACTGCCGGGCGCCGTCGAAGATCATGCGCGGCTACGGGACTATCTCGGCTGGCTGGTGGCGAGCGGTCGCCCGGTGTTCGGCGTCGAGCTGCCGCAGGTGCTCGACGTCGACCGGCCCGCAGACGTCCGCGCCGCCGAGCGCGCGCTCGCAAGCTGGGCCGCGCGAGAAAGGGAGATCGCGTGATGGAGCGATACCTGGGCATCTATCGGGAGCGGTCGCATTCGCCGGGCCGGGTGGATGACGACACCGCTATTCTCGACTCGACCGCCGCCCGGCTGCGGGCGGCAGGCTCCGTGGTCGAACTCGTCGACGCCGACCAGGCCGCGGTCGCGTTGACGCGCGGCTGGGCGGGTGTGTTCGTCATGTGCGAAGGCGATGCCCTGCTCGCGCGGCTGCAACGCCTGGCGGATGCGGGCACGCCGGTGGTCAACAGCCCCGCCGCCATCCGCGCGACCTATCGCCGCCTCACCGTAGAGGCGTTCCGCCGCGCCCGCGTCGCCGCGCCGGAGAGCTGGGTGGTGACCACCCGTTCGGCGGGGCCACCGCCCGCCGCCGCCGTCTGGGTCAAGCGCTCCGACTTCCACGCGACGGAGGCGGACGACGTGCTGTTCGCGGACTCCGACGCGGCATGGCGCGACGCGCTGGCCCGCTTCGCCGCGCGCGGGCAGGACAGCGTCGTCGTTCAGACGCATGTCGCCGGCGACCTCGTCAAGTTCTACGGGGTGCCTGGCAGCGCAGGCCAGGGCGATTGGTTCCACTGGTTCTACCATCGCGACCAGCAGCTTGCGGGCTATTCGTTCGATGTCGCGCCCTTGCGTCAGGCCGCCCTCCATGCCGCCGACGCGCTCGGGGTCGAGGTCTTCGGCGGCGACGCGATCATCGACGCGGACGGTCGCGCCTGGGTGATCGACCTCAACGCCTGGCCGAGCTTCGCGCGCTGCCGCGAGGCAGCCGCTACCGCCATCGCCGCCCGCCTGCGGCGCCGCTTCATCACCACCGCGACCGACGGCCGCCTGTCGTCCGCCGCCTGAATCCGAAGAAGACTCCATGACTGCTCTGAAACTGGCCCCGATCCCGAACACGACCGCCATCGGCGACGAGCGCCCCGTGCCCGGCCCCCGCTCGCACGCGCTGTTCGCCCAGGAGGCCGGGGTCATGGCGCCCGGACTCCAGTCGATCGCGCTCTACTCGCAGATCGTCGTCGATCACGCGCAGGGCTGCACGATCACGGACGTCGACGGGGCCGAGTATCTCGACTTCATCGCCGGCATCGCGGTCGGCAGCCTCGGCCACGGCCATCCGCGCTACGTCGAGATGCTAAGCGAGCAGCTCCGCCGCGCCACCTTCGGTAGCTTTTCCACCGCCAACCGCGCCCGGTTCTTGGAGCTGGTGCGCGGCGTGCTGCCCGAGGGGCTCACCCATGTGCAGCTCTTCTCGGGCGGTGCCGAGGCGGTGGAGGCGGCGATGCGGCTCGCCAAGTCGGTGACCGGCAAGCACGAGTTCGTCGGCTTTTGGGGCGCGTTCCACGGCAAGACGGCGGGCGTCGCGCCGTTCCTCGGCGGCACGTCCAAGCAGAACCTCGGCCCCGGCATGCCGGGCTATTACATGGCGCCTTACGCCAATTGCTACCGCTGCCCGTTCGGGCTCCAGCACGGCTCCTGCGGCATGGCCTGCGCCGAGCATCTGCGCAGCCTGATCAAGGCGACGACGCGGGGCGAGGTCGCCGCGATCCTGATGGAGCCGATGCAGGGCACCGCGGGCAACGTCATCCCGCCCGACGACTTCATGCCCGCGGTCCAGGAGATCGCCCGCGAGTTCGACGCGCTGCTAATCGCGGACGAGGTGCTGGTCGGCTTCGGCCGCACCGGCAGGATGTTCGCCAGCAACTGGTCGAACACCAGTCCCGACGTGATGACGCTGGGCAAGGGGATGGGCGGCGGCTTTCCGCTGAGCGGCGTCGCCTCGTCGGAGGCGAATATGGCGGCGCTGCCGTTCGGAGAGCCGAGCGGCAGCTCGTCCAGCTACGGCGGCAACCCGCTTGCCGCGACCGCCGGGCTTGCGGCGGTGCAGACCATCCTGGAGGAGGCGCTGGTCGACAATGCCGCGCGGGTCGGCACGGTGATGCTCGCGGAGCTGCGCCGGATGCAGGAGCGCCACCGCTGCATCGGCGACGTGCGGGGTCGCGGCCTGCTGATCGGGGTCGAGCTGGTCGCCGACCGCATTACGAAACAGCCGCTCGCCAAGCCGGTTACGACCGCGCTGTTCCAGGAGTGCCTCGCGCGCGGGCTGATCGCGATGTGCTACGGCCCCGTCATCCGCATCAACCCGCCGTTGGTGATCACCGAAGCCGAGGCGTTGCAGGGCCTCGCCATCCTGGACGAGGCGTTGACGGTGGTAGAGCGGCGTTTCGGAATCGCATGACGTCCGCATCGCCGTTGCGGGGAGCGATCATCGGCTATGGCAATGTCGCGGCGAACGGGCACATGCCCTTTTGGCGCGACGCCGGGCGGGCGCGGATCGCCGTCGCCGTCGACAGCGACCCCGATCGCCGGATGCTGTTCGAGCAGGAGACCGGTGGGCGCGCCTACGCCGATTTCGTCGACATGCTGGACCATGAGGCGCTGGACTTTATCGACATCTGCACCTCGCCGGCCAGCCACATGGCTGTTGCAGAGCAGGCGCTGACAGCGGGGTTGCACGTGCTCTGCGAAAAGCCGCTGACGATCGCCGCGGCAGACAGCGAGCGGCTGGTGCGGCAGGCCAACGCGGTGGGGCGCGTGGTGCATTGCGTGCACAATTGGCTCGAGGCACCGGTCAGCCGTGCGATCTCGGCGCTGGTCGATGACGGCGTTGTCGGCGCGGTGCGCTCGGTCGAGTGGGAGACCTTGAGGACGCAACCTGCCGTTACGACAGGCGGAGCAGGAGGGAATTGGCGTCTCGACCCCGTCGTTTCGGGAGGCGGTATTCTGATCGATCACGGCTGGCACGCGCTCTATTGCGTCGCCGCCTGGGCTGGCGCGAAGCCGCACCGCGTGCGCGCGTCGCTGGAAAACCGCCGCTTCAACGACTTGGGTGTCGAGGACACGGCGACGGTGGATATCGATTTCGGTCCGGCCACGGCACGTGTCCACCTGAGCTGGGCGGCGGCCGCGCGAATGAACACCATCGCGATCGTCGGCACGCAGGGCAGGCTGGACGTCGCCGACGCGGAGCTCACGCTGACCCGCGGCGACATCGCCGAGCACCGCACGTGCCCGCCGTCGCTGGCCGAAGGTTCGCATCATCCCGACTGGTTCGCCGGTGTCGGCCGCCACTTCCTCGACGCGGTCGACGGCAAGAGCGCGAGCAACCTGGCCGATGCGCTGCGCTGCTCGCGGCTGATCGAGGCCGCGCAACGCTCCAGCGCTCGCGGTGGTATGTGGACGTCACTGTAGTGCGAGCTTGCGACTGACGGTGCTAGGCGGCGAACCTGCAGGCTTGTCCAGAACGCCTCAGCTCATCATCGGGTGCTACGAAGGATTCTCGCAACAAAGGTGAATACTTCGAGCACCAGATCAATACTCTAAGATACTATGGCATTTCCCAGCATCATCGGGCTGTTTAGATCGTCGGCTCTTTGATGCTGAGACTATAACTTTATCAAGCCGTGCGATAAATTCGCCAGAGGACTGAGCAACAGACCATCGACAGCGGATAAGGCCTCGTCGATGAAGCAGATCGGTTTCTCGGAACCCGGCGGACGATCACATCCTGAGCAGCCGCGATGCCTCGCTGGGGGTATACCAATCGTTTCGTGCGCAATCTCGAAAGCCCCAGCATGACGATGCGTCGGCCAGCGTCGCGGGAATCATCTGATCCGGCACGATGCGCGCCTCGCTCGTTGCATCGCCTTGCGTTCGCGTGCCTGCCGGTAGCGCTGCTGCCCGCCGCACCTGCCTTGGCGCAACGCGCCGAGGGAAACGCGGTCGTCGGAGCGACCGACGCCTTCGGCTCGTCGGTCGGCAACGACCGCATCGGGCTGTATGGGCAGGACGACGTCCGCGGCTTTTCACCGATCGAAGCCGGCAATACCCGGATCGAGGGCCTGTACTTCGCGCCGGTCGACAACATGATCGCGCTGGTGTCGGAGGCGAACACGGTGCGTGTCGGCATCGCGGCCCAGGATTACGTCTTCCCTGCGCCGACCGGCATCGTGGACTACACGCTCAACCGCCCGATCCCCCATCGCAACGCCAGCCTGTCGACGGATCGTCAGCAGTTCGGCTCCCTCTACACCCAACTTGACACGCATTGGGACGTGGACGCCAACACCAGGCTGCTCGTCTCGGCCGCCGCCCGCCATCAGCAGCGCCACGAGGGCGGCGATTTCAAATATTATAGCGGCAGCGCCACGCTGGCGTGGCAGCCCTATGCCGGCGCTGTGGTGATGCCGTTCTTCGGCTTTCAGAACCAGCGGGACGACTATCCCGGCGCGTCGCTGTTCGTGTCGGGGGACATGCTCCCGCACCGCCTGCCACGGCGGCTGAAGCTGACGCAGCCTTGGGAAAACCGTTCCTCCGACAGCCGGCTCTACGGCGCGGTGGCGAAGCTGCCGCTGGGCGCCTGGCAGGTCGACGCCGGCCTGTTCCGCGCCGAGCGCGACTTCCTCCGCAACTTCGCCGACATCTTCCAGAACCTCCGCCCCGACGGCACCACACCCAGCCGGGTCATCGTCTACGATCCCAACAACCGCGATCGGGTGTGGTCAGGGGAAGCGCGTCTGGGGCGGGGCTTCGTCACCGGCGCCCTCGCGCACCGGCTCGTCGTCAGCCTGCGCGGCCGACGCACCACGCGCAGCTTTGGCGGGTCGCAACGGTTCTTCCTCGGCGAGAGCACGACACTCGCCCAGGATGTCCGGCCGCAGCCGGTGCTGACCGATCTGCCCGACGACCACGACGCGGTGCAGCAGACGACGATCGGCGGCAGCTACCGGCTGGCGATGGCCAACCGCTTCACGCTGAACGCCTCCCTGTCGCATTCGCGCTATCGCAAGCAGATCGACTATGCGTCGGCGACCCAGCCCGACGTGCAGTTCGCCAGCAACCCGTGGCTCGGCAGCGTCACCGGCACGATCACCCTTGCGCGCAGACTGATGGCCTATGGCGGCTACGTCCGAGGGTTCGAGGACCCGATGGTCGCTCCCGACGCGGCGGTAAATCGGGGAACCGCGCCGCCAGCGCTGCGGACGCGGCAGGCGGAGTTGGGCCTGCGCTATGCACTGTTTCCAGGCGTGGCGCTGATCGGCGGCGTGTTCGAGATTCGCAAGCCGTATTACAATCTCGATGCCGCGCGCGTGTTCCGCAACCTGGGCACGATCCGCAACCGGGGGCTGGAGCTGTCTCTCGCCGGCACGGCGGCGGCCGGCGTGTCGATCGTCGCGGGCACCGTGCTGCTCGATCCGCGGATCGACGGTATGGCGGTCGACTCCGGACTGGTCGGGGGCCGGCCGGTCGGCTCGACCAAGCGCCGCTCCATCCTCAATGTCGACTGGCGGCTGGATCGGGGCACCAGCCCGCTGTCGCTCGATCTGGCGTTCGAGAGCTTCTCGTCCAAGGTGGCCAATGTCGAGAACACGCTGAAGGTGCCGGCCCGCGTCAATCTGAACCTCGGCTTCCGCTATCGCTTCCCGATCGCCAAGGTGCCGGCGCTGCTACGCATACAGGTCGCCAACGTGTTCAATGACTACGGCTACAACGTCCAGCCCAGCGGCGCCATCCAGTATATCCGCAGCCGCGTGCTTCTGAGCGAATTCCAGCTGGACTTCTGACCGCGCGCCAGCCCCCGCGGTCGAACGGTCTACGCCACTCGTCTGAAGCGGCCGCGTCCTTCTTCTCTGTGTGTCTTCGGCTGTGCAAGATGCGCTTTCAGGAGATCCACCAGGTACACGTGCAGCCGCGACGGTACGTGGTCGAGACGGCGGACGACATCGATGCCGAGGCCGGACTCGATCGCCGGAAACGGCAGCTTGCCAAGTGCCAGTCCGCCGCAGCGGCTCTCGTGCTCGGTCATCAGCGCAAGCCGGTCGCTGCCCGCGACGAAATGCCCGACCATCGCGCCTTCCGACGCCGCAAACGCGATGCGCGGCGGCGGCACGTCTGCGAACAGCGCCTCGCGCACCGCCTCCCGCACCGAACCGCGCGTTCCGCCAACCCAATCGTAGCGGGCGAGGTCCTCGACCGCGATCGCTCCAGGGCTGCTCAGAGGATGCCCGGGACGCGAGAACACGAAATAGGGAGTCGCCACAAGACGTTCCGAGTGGAGATCGGTGCCGGCATCATCGACATCGCCGACGACCAGATCGACTTCCCCCACGCGCAGTCGCGCCACGAGCTCGGCAGGCCCCTCACGCAACACGGTAATGCGCGCGTCCGGGTGTTCGGCGGCGAGTTCGGCCAACACGCGTGCGAGCAGGCGATTGCCGAACGCCTGGGCGGCCCCGACAACGATCGTCTTCGCAGCCGTCTCGCGGGCCGACTGCAACGCGCGCGCGCCCAGTGCTACTTCGCGCCGAAGCGCACAAATCCGGTCTGCGAAGCGCTCGCCATCAGTAGTCAGTCGCGTGCCGTCCCGCGTTCTCGCGAACAGCGGGCCGGCATAGTCCTCCAGCGCCTGCGCCGACCGCCGCATGGCGTTGCGCGTCAGCCCTGTCGCCGATGCCGCGCGTTCGAGCGATCCGGCCTCGATGACCATAGCCAAAGTCCGCGTCTGGGCCGGGGAGAGCCGCCAGATCGTCGCTGCCGGATCAGCGACGCCCAGGTCCGCCAGAGCGGCCTCGACGCCCGCAACGATCCGCTCCGCGCATGCATGAAACAGGCGGCCGGCGGGCGTCGGCGCTGCGCCGGTCGGCCCGCGTTCGAGAAGCACCGCACCGACCTTGTCCTGAAGCACGGCCAGCGACTGGGTCGCGGCAGGCTGCGAGATCCCGCACATCGCCGCCGCGCGCTGGACACCGCCATAGCGGCCGACGGCCGCGAACAGCTTCAACTGCCTGAAGCTGATCGTGGCGTACTGCTCCGTGTCGCTCATGCTCATAGCCGTTCGTTCATTTCGTAAAGGTCTGCGGGGCGAGCCTGTCACCGAACACATCGAGCAGCATGTCTCGTCGCCATTTGAAGCCGCCGCAATCACCGCGTCGGCTCGTTAACGCAAAACCTATGCGAGAGAAACACGAATGAATATTCAGCGGCAACGCTTTTCGGGCAATTGAGCCGGGCAAGCGCGCAGCAGACGCGTGATGAACGGGTTCGAGAGGAGTGACATGCGCGCCACCATGCCGATTACAATGGCCCTGCTGCTGGGCGTCAGCACCTTCGCGCTGTCTGCGCCTGCGATCGCACAGGCGGCAGCGCCGGCGCAGAGCGCGACCGAGCCTGCGCCCGCCGGCGACCAGCAACCCGGCGCTCCCGTAGAAACCGCGCCGCCGGCAGCCGATGCCGCCGCGGCGACGAACGCCGATGTCGTGGTCACCGGCTCGCGCGTCATCTCCAACGGCAACAACAGCCCCACACCGTTGACCGTGGTCAGCACTCAGCAGTTGCTCGAATCGACCCCGGTGAGCGTGGCTGCCGCGCTCCAGCAGCTCCCCGTGTTCCAGAACTCGCTCGGCCAGAACACCGGCACCGGCGGCGGCGGCGGCGGGCCGAACGGCGCGGCCAATGCCCCCAACATCCGCAGCCTTGGCCTGTACCGCACGCTGACCCTGTTCGACGGCAAGCGGCTTCAGCCCAGCACCGACACCGGGCTGGTGACGATCGACATGTTCCCGCAGATGCTGCTCCAGCGCGTCGACGTGGTCACCGGTGGCGTGTCGGCGGTTTACGGGTCGGACGCCATTTCCGGTGTGGTCAACTTCGTCACCGACCGCAAGTTCACCGGCGTGTCGATCAAGGCGCAGCGCGGCGTGTCCGAGCTCGGCGACGATCCGATCACCGAGCTTGGGGTGGCTGCCGGGCTCGACCTGTTCGGCGGACGCGGGCACTTCGAGTCGAGCTTCGAATATTACGACGACCCCGGCATCTTCAACATGTTCAGCCGCCGCCTGGGGCAGCTCTGGCAGATCGAGGGCAGCGTGCCCGGATCGACCGCCAGCCCCGGCAGCGCCGCCAACCCGTACAAGCTCTTCTCCAACGTCCGCAACGCATCGCTGACCTTCGGCGGCCTCGTCCGCTCCGGCACGCTCGCCGGGCTTAACTTTACCGCAAACGGAGTCGGTACGCCGTTCCAGCCCGGCATCGCGACCGGCACGTCGGGTTTCCAGATCGGCGGCGACGGCGGGTTCAACAACGACAGCTCACTCAAAGGCGCGCTGACCGCCAAGCGCTCGTTCGGCCGGTTCGACTTCGACGTGAGCGATTCGGTTCACTTCTATGTCGAGGCGTTCGGGGCGAAGAACCGCAACACCTACAACGACACGACGCTCAGCATGAACAACGTCACGCTGCGTTCGCAGAACCCGTTCCTGGTGGCCGCTGGCTATGGTTACGGCACCGCCACCACTACCTTCACGTACAGCAAGTTCCTGGGCCCGCAGATCGGCCAGCACACCAAGATCTTCGACCTCACCAGCTATTACGTGAACGGCGGCCTGGAAGGGAATGTCGGCGGCTGGAAATGGGATCTTGGCGGCGCACATGGCGTGTCGACCCAGGAATGGACCACCGTCCACAACATCAACCTCCAGCATCTGTCGGCGGCGCTCGACGCGGTGTCCGTCGGCGGCAACATCGTCTGTCAGATCAACGCCGACGCGATCACCACGAACGACGACCCTCGCTGCGCGCCGTTCAACCCGTTCGGACCGACCGCCGCTTCGGCACAGTCGATCGCCTATCTCACCGACCTGACGCGTGCCAAGGCGAAGGGCACGATCGTCGACATCGCCGGCTCGATCGCCGGCTCGCCGTTCGACACCTGGGCCGGTCCGCTCAACGTCGCGCTTTCGGGCGAGTGGCGGCGCGTCGGCCTGTCGGCGACGAGCGAAATCCCGCCGGAGGACAAGGCCAATTGCACGGGCCTGCGCTACAATTGCACGCAGGGGACGACCAACCTCCACCAAGTCACGTTCGGCATCACCCCGCTCGTCCATCAGACGGTCAAGGAGGCGGCGCTGGAGGTCGAGGCGCCGCTGCTCAAGGACGTGCCGTTCATCCAGAGTCTCAGCCTCAACCTCGCCGGGCGCTATGCCAATTACAACACGTTCGGCGACGCCTGGACGTGGAAGGCGGGCGGTACCTGGCAGGTCAGCGACGAGCTGACGATCCGCGCCACGCGGTCGAAGGACTTCCGCGCGCCGAACCTCAACAATCTCTACGGGCCGGGCACGGTGAGCCGCGGCACCGTGATCGACCAGCTCACCGGCGCGACGCTGATCAACGCGCCGAGCCAGGGTGGCGGCAACCCCGATCTGAAGCCCGAGATCGGCAAAACGACGACTGCAGGCATCGTCTACAAGCCGGCGTGGCTGCCCGGTGCGAGCACGTCGGTCGACTTCTACTGGATCAAGATCACCGATGCGATCACCGCCTTGAACGGCGCGAACGTGTCGGTCCAGCGGCTGTGCAACGCCAGCGGCGGCACGTCGTCGCTGTGCGACCTGATCGTCCGGCCGCTGCCGTACACGAACACGACAACGGCCAACAACGCGACCTATTTCTACAGCCGCTCCATCAATGCGGCGTCGATCTACACCAAAGGCATGGACGTTGAGGTGAACTATGCGACCCGGCTGTTCGATCAGCCGCTGTCGTTCCGGGTGCTGACGACCTATCAGCCGGTGCTGAGGCAGGACACGCCGACGATCGGTGTGGTCGATGTCGCGGGCTATGCCTATGCGCCGGCCGGCGGCCTTGGCTCGACGCCCAAGTGGCGCGTGACCGGCTTCGTCAATTACTCGCCGGCCGATACCGTCCGGGTGACCACGTCGGTCCGCTGGCGCAGCTCGCTGAAGTGGAACACCGATCGGACGCTATATTATGCCGAGCCCGATATCGCGTCGTTCTGGACGGCTAACCTGAACCTCAGCTTCACTCCGAAGGTGGCGGACTCCAGGCCGGAAATCTACTTCAACGTCCAGAACCTGTTCGACAAGAAGCCGCCGATCGCGATCAACTCGTCTGCGGATGCGGGGCGGTTCGGCGCCTATCTGTCCTCCGACGATCTGGTCGGCCGTTACTACACCGCTGGCGTCCGGCTGAAGTTCTGACTCGTTCCAGGGAGTTGAAGCAATGACAAGGTATCTGGCGCGACTGGCGCTTCTGACGGCGACTTTGGCCCAGCCTTTCACCGGGGCGGCGACGCTGGCTGCTCCGGTGCAGGGCGCGGTGCAGGGCACGGGTGGGCTCCGGGCCGGGGCCGCGCGGGTCGACATCACCCCGGCGGTTGCCGACCTGCCGAAGCCGTTCACCTCGATCGAGAGCAGGCTGTTCGTGCGCACGCTCGTGCTCGATTCCGGCGGGCAGCGCGCCGTGCTCGTCGTCGGCGACCTGCCGATGATCGCGCCCGACGTGTTCGCCGACCTGATGAAGCGGATCGCGGCCGAGAGCGGCGCGCCGCCCGAAAACATCCTGCTCGCGGTCACGCACACCCACGACACGGTGCGGCTGGACAACAATCCCGTCGGGATCATCCTGCCGGGCTCGGCCAAGATCACGAAGATCACCTCGGACGCGATCCTCTCATCAGTTCGTCAGGCGGTGGCGAGCCTGCAGCCCGCGCGAGCGGGATTTGCAAAGGGGACGTTCAAGCTGGCCGGCAGGAACGACGACGCGGTCGGCGCGGAGAACGCGTCGATGGGCGGCAGGGCGCAGAGCGCGGACGCTTCGATCGGCGTGTTCAAGGTCGAAAGCCTGAGCGGCGAGACGATCGCGCTGATGGTCAGCAACGGTCCCGGACCAGGGCTTCCCGGCGTCGGTGGCGGCCAGCGCGGCAAGGTGAGCGCCGACATGGTCGGCATGGTCGAGCGCTACGTCGAGCAGCGCTATGGCGACAAGGCGGTGGCGATGTACACGGTCGGCGCGCCGATGGGGATCGCGCTCAATCCGCGCCAGCGCGCGCCGGGGCTGGTGCCGCCGGACGCCAACACGCTCAAGGGCGCGGTCGCTGCGGTGCTCGGCGAAGAGGTGGTGGCGACCGCGCTCAAGACCCGGACATCGGACAAGCTGAAGATCGACGGCGCACTCGAGGTGTTGGACTGCCCGGGCAAGTCGACCAGCCCGTTGAACAACCCCGGCTCCTGCTCGGACGCGCCGGGTGCGAAGCTGCCGCCGTGCGTGTTCACCGACAAGGACATTCCGCCCGTCCCGTTGCGCTTCGGCACGATCCGGCTCGGCGACTTCACCATCGTCCACAGCGACGCCAACGTCATGCCGCCGCTGTGGTTCAAGGTGAAGCAGGGGGCGCCTCAGCCGGCGAACACGATGCTCGTGTCGCTCGGGTACGGCCCGGTTCACTATGTGGTGCCCGACGAGGATTACCCCTCGAACAGCTATCCGGTGACCGCCAGCATGGTGAAGCGCGGCTGCGCGGCGAACGGCTTCGTCAATGGCGCGTTGAAGATGCTTGCGACGGGCAAGCCCGCGACCGCGAGCTGACGGAGATGACGATGGACGTCCAACCCGGCAAGTTCCACGCCGAAGCCGCGCAGAAGGGCTATGCGCTCAACCGCATGTGCCACACGCTCAACAGGGCGGAGAACCGCGCGGCCTTCGCCGCCGATCCGGACGGCTATTGCGCGCGCTTCGGGCTGAACGACGAGGAGCTCGCCGCGGTGCGCGCTCGCGACAAGACGAAGCTCTTCGCGGCGGGCGGCAACATGTACTTTCTCGCCAAGCTCGACCGCGTTCCCAAGCCGGCGCAAGGAGCGCAGTGATGGCGAGCGTCATAGGAGGGCTGGGCACCAGCCATGTGCCGATGATCGGCCGCACGATTGCCGCCAACAAGCAGGCGGAGGTGCCGTTCGCGCCGTTCTTCGCCAGCTTCGACAAGGTCCACGCATGGCTCGACGAAGCAAAGCCGGACGTCGCGATCGTGTTCTATAACGATCACGGCCTCAACTTCTTTCTCGACAACATGCCGACCTTCGCGATCGGGGTCGCGCACGAGTATCGCAATGCCGACGAGGGTTGGGGCGATCCCGAGCCACGAACGTTCCGCGGCGATGCGCCGCTCGCCTGGCATATCGTCCAGTCGCTGATTGCGGACGAGTTCGACGTCTCGACCTGTCAGGAGATGCTGTTCGATCACGCCGGCATCACCGCGCTCGACCTGCTGTTCCCCGCCGACGGCCCCGGCCACGGCGCGATTCCGGTCGCAACCATTCCGATCGTGCTCAACGGCGTATTGCCGCCGTTGCCGACGCCGCTGCGCTGCTACAAGCTGGGCCAGGCGATTGGTCGTTCGTTTCGGTCGTTCCCGGAGCTATTCAGGGTTCTGATCGTCGGCAGCGGCGGGCTTTCCCACGAGCTCGGCGTGTCGGGCAAGATCAATTCCGATTTCGACCGGCTGACGCTCGACAAGGTCGAGAACGATCCGCTGTCGCTAACCCGCTACAGCAACGACGAGATTGTCGATCTGGCCGGCGCACAGGGGCTGGAGTTGATGACCTGGATCGCCATGCGTGGCGCGGCCGAAGGCGGCCATGTCGTCAACAGCATCTATCACACGCCGATCTCGCACACCGGCGGTGCGATGATGCTGCTCGACACGCGCGGCGGGATAGCCGATGCGTAGCGCCACGGTCACGCACCGTGATCTGGAGGCCGAGAACACCGTCGCCGGCGTGTCCGGCTGGGGCATCCTGGTCCTGCTCGCGGTCGGCGTCGCTATCGCTTATGCGGACCGGTCCAGCATCGCCGCCGCTTTGGCGAACAAGCCGTTCGTCGGGCATTTCGGCATGTCCTCGGTCGGCCGAGGCTGGGTCGGTGCCGCGTTCTTCTGGGCCTATGCGGCGGCGCAGATCCCGATGGGCTGGCTCGTCGACCGCTACGGCGCGAAGCTACCCTATGCGGCCTTCCTTGCTCTGTGGTGTCTGGCGACCGCGGCCAGCGGCGCCATGACGGCGCTCGCCGGGCTCGTCGTCTGCCGCGCGATCGTCGGCGCGGCGGAGGCGGTGGTGATGCCGGCGAGCTACCGCTGGATCCGCCACAATATTCCCGAACGTAACATGGGCGCTGCGATCGGCGTCTTCGCCTTCGGCAACAAGGTCGGCACCGCGATCGGCGCGCCGGTCGGCGCTTGGCTGATCGTCGCCTACGACTGGCGGCTGATGTTCGTGCTCACCGGCCTGCTCGGCCTTATCTGGCTCGTGCCCTGGCTGGCTTTGGTCGGGAACGACTTTCCGAAGAAGCACGAGATGGCGGCCGTGCGGCGCCGCGCGTCCTCCGTCACCTTCGGCAGCATCATGGCCTCGCCGGTGGTGTGGGGCGGGATCATCGTCAATTTCTGCTACAGCTATTTCGTCTTCTTCTGCATGACCTGGATGCCGTCCTATCTGGTCGAGCAGCGCGGCCTGTCGCTGGAGCGGTCCGGCCTCTACACCTTCTTCAGCTTCGCCGGGATCGCGATCGTCGCGGTCGCTGCGGGCTGGTGGGCGGACCGGATCATCGCGCGCGGCGGCGACCCTGTGGTCACGCGCAAGGTGTTCATCGTCGCCGGCTTCGTCGGCGCGACCACCGTATTGTTCGGCGCCTATGCAAACAGCCTCACCGCCGCGCTGTTCTGGAACATCTTTTCGCTGTCGTGCCTTGGCCTCGCCAGCGCCAACAACCTGGCGCTGACCAAGGTGACGCTGATCCCGCGACCCGCGATCGGCATGATCACCGGGGTCCAGCATGTCGCAGCCGGCCTATCGGGCGGCGCCGCCGCGAGCCTGGCGGGCTGGCTGCTCCACGTCAGCGGCAGCTACACGCTGCCGATGTCGGTCATCGTCGTGTTTCTGGTCATCGGCGCGGTGTCGAGCGTCGTCCTGCTCCGCCCGGAATGGTCGCCCAAGGTGTCGGAGACGGCGACTGCTGCGCAATGACCAACACGCTTCAGGCCCTGCCCGGCGCGTGATGCTCGCCATGGAGGGCGAGCCGCGGTGACGTGAGATGCTCGGCTTAGCTCCGCCGATCGGGTCAAGCTCCAGCTAAGTCAGGCGGCGCGCATCGCCATCGCGCGCCGATAGGGTGCGCACGCGGCGGCCAGCACCAGCGCGGACAGCAGCGCGCCGCCGCCGGTGACGGTCGCCAGCGCGCGGCTTACCCCCGCGTCGCCGCCGTACAGATGCTCAGTCGCGAGCGCCACGATCGTCGAGCCGAGGCCGATACCGGCGAGGTTGAGCCAGAACAGGTACACCGCGGACACCTGGCCGCGCATCCGGTTGGGGGTGATCTCCTGGAACGCCGCCGCCGCGCCGCCATAAGGCATCGCGCCGGTGAACAGGAAGCAGCCGATCAGTGCCAGCGACCCTCCGCCGGTCGGCATGAGCGGCGCGGCAATGGCGAAGGGCAGCGCACCGGCGGCAGCGAGGACGCCGATCAGGATGTTCGAATCGTCGCGTCCGGCATCCCGGAAGCGCCCCGCAAGCCAGCCGCCGGTGAGGCCGCCGGTCGTGCCGCAGATCGCGATGACCGGGCCGTAGCGCCAGGCGACCTCGCTTGTCGTCCAGCCGTAGCCGCGGATGAGGTGCGTCGGGATCCAGGCGGTCGCGCCGTTCCACATCATGCTCTGCAGGCACAATCCCAGGATCAGCAGGCCATAGGCGCCGAGATGCTGGCGCATATGCGCGAGCACTTGGCCGAACGACGGCATCGGCGCCGCAGCACCGATGCCGCGCCTGGGCGGCTCGCGCAGGGTGAGGAACAGGAGCGCGACGAGCAGCCCCGGCAGGCCGACGATGGCGAACACGAATTGCCACGGCTCGAAATGGCCGACAGCCGTGTCCATCGGAGACAGGTGACCCAGCAGCACGCCTCCGAACAGAGTCGCGATCGCCGGGCCGAGGTAGATCGCGCTCTGGTAGCAGGCGAGCGCGCGGACCAGGCGCTTGCCGTCGAACGTGTCGGCGAGCATCGAGTAAGCGGCCGGCGACAGCGCGGACTCGCCGACGCCGACCATGATCCGTGCGAGGAACATCGCGCCGAACGTCGCGGCAAAACCGCACATCGTCGTCGCCAGGCTCCACAACGCGATCCCTACCGCGACGATCGCGGTCCGCCGCCGCTGGTCGACCAATCGGCCGATCGGGATGCCGACGCAGGTGTAGAAGATCGCGAAGGCGAAACCGTGGAGCGGGCTCAACTGGACGTCGGTGATGTGCAGGCTGGCGCGGATCGGCGCGACCATCAGCGTCAGGATCGTCCGGTCGATGTAGGAGAGCGTGTACGCGAGGATCAGCACCGCGACCAGATAGGCCGAATAGCGGCGTGCGGGCGCTGCCGCGGGGGTCACCACGTCCGCAGCTCGGTCTTGAGCACCTTGCCGTTGGCGTTGCGTGGGAGCGCGTCGACCAGCGCGATATCCCTGGGGATCTTGTAGCCGGCGATCCGCCCGGCACAATGTGCGCTGATCGCCTCGGCGGTCACCTCCGCGCCGCGCGGCACGACGAACGCCTTCAGGCGCTCGCCCCAGGTCTCGTCGGGCACGCCGATCACAGCGGCGTCGGCCACATGCGGGTGGGCGAGCAGCACCTCCTCCACCTCGCGCGGGTAGATATTGACCCCGCTTGAGAGGACCATGTCCTTCTTGCGGTCGACGATGTAGAGGAAGCCTTCCGCGTCGCGGCGCGCCATGTCGCCGACCGAGACCCAGCCGTCGCGCACGGCCTTGGCGGTCTCCTCCGGGCGGTTCCAATAGCCGTTGAACAGCACCGGCCCGCGGCTCCATAGCTCGCCGACCTCATCGGGGCCGCAGACGCTGCCATCCTCCCGCCTGACCTCCGCCTCGACATGGGGGAAGGTGGTGCCGACACAGCTGACCTTGCGCAGCTGATCCTTGGGGCGAAGGTTGCAGACGAGTCCTGTCTCGGTCGCGGCGTAGAGCTCGTGAAGGACCGTATTGCCGAAATAGGGGATGATCCGCTCCTTCATCACCTGCGGCAGCGGCGCGGCGTTGGCGAGAATCGCGCGGATCGGCGGGCGTTCGTACTTCGCCAGCGTTTCGGGCGGCAGCGCGAAGATCATCTGGAAATGGGTCGGTACCATGAACAGGCCGGTGATCCCGCCGAACTTGAGCCGCTCCAGCACCGTCTCTGGCTCGAACTTGTCGAGGATCTCGATCGAGCCGCCTGCCGCGAGCACGCCGGTGGGGAAGCCCAGGCCGCCGCCGTGGTTCATCGGCGTCATCGCCAGGAAGCGGTCATCGGGGCCAAAGCAACCAAATTCGGCGGCGCAGATCAGGCCGACGAGCATGCGCGAGCGGTGCGAGAGGACGACACCCTTGGGCTTGCCGGTGGTGCCCGAGGTGTAGGGGATGGTCCAGGCGTCCCATTCGTCGATCCGGGGCCGGGCGGCGGGATCGGGCGCGTCGGCGAGCAGAGCCTCATATAGCTCGCCGAAGGTGACGATCGTCAGCCCGGCGACCCCGCTCGCCTCGATCAGCGCGCGCGAATCCGGGTCGGTGAAGACCAGCCGCGCGCCGCAATCCTCCAGGAGCTGCCGCGCTTCGGCGGGAGCGGCGCGCGGGTTGATCGCCGCGACCGCCGCGCCCGCGTCGGGCACCCCGGCGACGACCTCCATGAACTCGGGCCGGTTGCGCGAGGCGATCGCGACGACGTCGCCCTTCGTCACGCCGAGCGCAATCGTCGCGTCGCGGAGCTGCCCGACCCGCCGGGCGTAGGCGCCAAAGGTCAGCTCGCGCGCGCCATGCTTAATCGCGACCTTGCCCGGATCGCGCCCCGCCGCGGCGCGGATCGCGTCGCCGAAGGTCATCGAGCGGAACGTTCCGGGCAGCATCGCGCCGTCCGTCATTGCGGCAGCTTGGTGAACACGGCGAGCGCGTTCTCGCGCATCATCCTGGCGTGGCTCGCCGGGCGCAGGCCGAGCTCGGCCACCTCCGCCACGGCGCGCTCGGGGTCGATCACCGGCCAGTCGGTGCCGAACAGCACCTTGTGGCTGCCGTAGCTGTCGGCGTAGCGGACGTACTGCTTGGGCCAGTGCTTGGGCGCGTAGGCGTCGCCGGCGGTGTAGATGTTGGCGTGCTTCCAGCACATCGCGATCATCTCGTCGGTCCACGGGACGCCGATATGGATGCCGATGATCGGCAGATCGGGAAAATCGATCGCGACCTGATCGAGCAGGATCGGCCGTGCGACCGAGGGCAGGCGGCGTTCCTTCGAATAGACGAGGTTCTGGCCGACCTGCATCATGATCGGAATGCCGAGCTCGCAGCATTTAGCGTAATAGGGGTAGATCTGCGCGCAGTCGGGCGGCGAGCCAAACCAGTGCGGATACCAATGCGCGCCGACGAAGCCGTAGTCCTCGACCGCCTCCGTCAGGTCGCGCAGCCCCTGCATGCCACGGGTCTGGTCGATGCCGGCCAGCCCCGAAAAGCGGTCGGGGTGTGCGCGGCAGATGTCGGCGATGACGGAATAGGGGATTTCCCACGAGCCGCGGACGTTGAGGTCGCCGGCACGCACCGCGATGAGCAGCGATCGCTCGATCCCTGCGCGGTCCATCTTCCTCAGGTAGTCGTCGATCGAGACGCCGCCGAACATCTCGGGCGGCATCCGCACCTGACGCTTGAAGTCGTCGTCTAGCCCGGTCCAGCCGTTGGCGACCGCCTCGGGCGTGTAGATGTTGCAGACGATGTCGATGTAGCCGGCCATCAATCGAGCGCCTGCTCGGCCTGGAGCTGTGCCACCGCTTCGCGTGCGATCGGCGACAGTCCGGTCGCGGCGACCGTGGCCAGCGCCGTCGTTTGCGCGGCGGTGTCGGCGCCGCTCGCGTAAAACAAACTCCACATGGCGCGCTCGACGAACGACAGGATGCTCGGCCGCGGATAACCGGCACCGGTCGCGAAGGCCTGCGCGTCGCGGATGGTGTCGGCGAGTTGCGCTGCGAGCGCGGGGCCCTCGCGGGGCAGTGCCGGGTCCTTGCCGACCGCGACGCTCGCACCCGGCCAAGCGTGATGGTCGCGCGACCAGGCGATGTACTTGGGATCGAGGTGCGGCAGGCCGACCCCGAAATAGTCGAGCGGCGCACCGGCCACGGTGTGAACGCCGCGCAAGGCGTCGGGTGCGCGGTCACCCTCCACCCAGGCGGTGATCGCACCCATATAGTCGATCGCCGACGCCCCTTCGCCGCCAGCGCAATGATCCATGCCGGGCACCAGGAACAGCCGCGCAAATTTATGCGTCGCGACCGGGCCGTCCATCGTCCGGGTCATCGTTTGATAGTAATCGATCGTCGGCGGCGGCATCACCGAATAGTCGCTAAGGCCATGGACGAGGATCAGCTTGCCGCCGTGGTTGCGGAAGGGGCGCAGAT
>CAXTNG010000028.1:0-13171 GCA_964245475.1 uncultured Sphingomonas sp.
CGCGCGAATGTCACCCAGGTCGCGATCATCAGCTGCGCCACCCGCCGGTCCGCCGCCGACCACGCCCAGTCGGGCCGCAGCCCAAACCGCTCGAAGCCGTAGAACAGCGAAGCGCCGTGGAACGCCCCGAGCGGGCGCGGGAGCTGCTGCTGCGGGTAGCGGCCCGGCGGCACCGGCGGCGCCTGCTCGAAGCGATAGTAATGGACCGGCGCGCCCGAGCGGGCGTGAAGCCGCGCCCAGAGCCAGTTCTGCCACGTGAACAGGCGGTCGCCGTTCGCCTTCAGCCCCGCGACCATCGCGCCGGTGTCGTCGCTCGCCGGGTAGAGCGCCAGAAAGCGGTCGACCGCCGCGCCATGCTCCTCGCGCGCCTGCGCGGTGAAGGTGGCGAGGTCGGGGGCGAGGTTGACGGTCGCGAGCTCCTCGTTCGCGGCCGAGCCGACGAGCAGCGGAACTTTCGCTTGGCGCCCCGCCTCGCACAGCTGCCGCGTGCTGTCCGCGATTACGCTGCCGTCGACTAAATAACTCTACAACTCGAACGAGCCCTTCACCTAAAAACACATCGCCGCGCTGATCGCGACGACGGTTTCGGGCGCGAGCGCGCGGAGCTCGGGCAGCGTGGTCGCGCCGACCGCCGTGGCCCATCGCTCACCCGAGCGCACGGCCGCGTCGAGCGTCTGCCAGCGGTCGCCGACGCCGGTGGTCTCGCCCAGCGGCCCGAAGCTGCCGCCGCTTTCGGCGATCGCGCGATGGAACAGCCCGTGCGCGCGCGGCGACGCCATCAGCAGGCTCACGCTCGACGCCCCCGAAGACGCGCCGAAGATCGTCACGCAGTCGGGATCGCCGCCGAATGCCGCGATATTGTCGCGCACCCATTCGAGCGCGGCGATCTGGTCGAGGAAGCCGTAATTGCCGCACGTCCCCCCGCCCTCGTCCCGCAGCGCCGGATGCGCGAGGAAGCCGAGCCGGCTCAGCCGGAAGTTGAAGGTGACGAACACGGCCCCCGCCGCCGCCCAGCTCTCGCCGGCGTAGAAGGGTGCGGAGCCCGAGCCGACCTGAAACGCGCCGAGGTAGAACCAGACGATCACCGGTCGCCGCTCGTTCGTGTCGGGCGCCGCGGTCCAGACATTGAGGTGGAGGCAGTCCTCGCCCTGCGGCTCGTCGACGGTGGGGAACAGCGACTCGCCGAGAAAGCGCAGCTGCACGGGCACCGGACCGGGCGCGCGGCAATCGCGAATCTCGCTCCAGGAAGGCGCCGGTTGCGGGGCACGCCAGCGCAGGTCGCCGACCGGCGCGGCGGCATAGGGGATGCCACGGAAGCCGAGGATGCCGCCGGCGTCGCGCGCGCCGCGCAGCCGTCCGGACGCCGTGGTCACGATTTCGTCGACTGCCATTCCCGCGTTTTATGACCGCGCCGCCCGCGCCTCAATCCGATTGCGTGGACGGCCGTCTCCGCCAGAACGCGCGTCCCTGCTTTGCCGTGGTCCGGGACGCCCGGCCGACGTATCCCGCTGCGATGGACACCGGAGAGGCCGAGGCGCTACGCGCGCTCGATGAGCTGGCGATCATCCGCACGCTGGCGCGGGTGGCGCGCGCGCAGGACGACCTCAACCCGGCCGCGTTCCGCGCCTGCTTCACCGACCGCGTGTTCCTGCCCGCAACCGTCATGTTCGGTGATTGGGAGCCGCGGGAGATTTCCGGCGACGAGCTGACGCAGATGGTGTTCGAGCGGCTGGGTAGCGCGCGTCAGCCGGGGCGGGCCGGCCACCACATGATCTTCAACCATCTGATCGAGGTGGAGGGCGACAGCGCGACGTGTGACGCCGACATGTATGCGCTGGCGGTCAGGGAAGATGGGGACAATGTCTCCAGCGCGGCGGCGGGCGGGCGCTATCTCATGCGGCTGGTGCGCCAAGACGGGCGCTGGCTGATCCGCGAGCGCTCGGTCACGCTGCGCTATCGCTATGGTGACCTCGCGCTGTTCACCGGCGCGCCGCCGCCCGCTCCGGAATGAACCGCGCCAATCCGCTGCTAAGGATCGACCGCCACGGCGCGGTCGCGGTCCTGACGCTCGACCGGCCAGAGCGGCGCAACGCGCTGAGCGGCGCGGCGGACGCGGTCGAGCTGGTCCAAGCCTGCGCCGTGCTCAACGGCGACGACGGCGTGCGCTGCGTGGTGCTGCCCGGCGCGGGGAGCGCCTTCTCGGCCGGCGGCGACCTCGCCGCGATGCGTGATCGGGCCGGGCCGGGCGGCGACCCGCCGCTCGCGCATCTCGATCGCTACCGCCGCCATGTCCACGCGATCGTGCGGGCGGTGCATGGACTGGAGATGCCGCTGATCGCGGCGGTCAACGGTCCCGCGATCGGGCTCGGCTGCGACCTCGCCTGTCTGGCCGACATCCGTCTTGCCGCTGAAGGCACCAAATTCGGCGTCCCGTTCCTTACGCTCGGGCTGATCCCCGGCGACGGCGGGGCGTGGCTGCTGCCCCGCGCCGTCGGGCTGAGCCGCGCGAGCGAGTTGCTCTACACCGGCGAGACGATCGACGCGCCCACCGCTGCGGCTTGGGGACTGGTGTCCCGTGTCGTGCCGGCGGACGCGCTGCTGCCCGAAGCGCTGGCGCTGGCCGAACGGATCGCCGCCCAGCCGGCATTTGCGCTGCGGACCGCGAAGCGGCTGCTGCGCCACGGCCAGGTGGCGAGCCTTGACGCGCTGCTCGAGATGAGTGCGACCGCGCAGGCGATTGGCCACACGACACAGGATCACGCCGACCGCGTGGCGATGCTGCTCGCGGGCCGCCTGGCCTAGCGCCGCCGGTTCATGAACGCCTCGACCCGCGCCATCATGTCGGCGCCCTGGCCGGGGCTGTTATAGGTTTCGTGCGCCAACCCCGCTTCGAGCGGGAACCCATCGGTCTCGAGCAGCAGGCGCTTGATCGCGCGTTGGCTGTGCGGCGATTGCGCAAGGATTGCGTCCGCCAGTTCGGTAACGGTCGTGTCGAACACGTCGTCATCGACGCAGGCGTTCGCCAGGCCCATCGCCGCCGCCTCCTCGCCGGTGTAGCTGCGGCAGGTGAACATTATCTCGCGCGCCTTGTACGTGCCGACCCGGCGCGGGAGCCGCTGGGTCATGCCCCAGATCGGCACCAGCGCGAACTTCGCATGGGTGTCGCCGAACCGCGCCGAGCGGGCCGCGACGATCAGGTCGCCGGCCAGCGCCAGCTCCAGCGCGCCGGTGTAGCAATGGCCGTGCACCGCGACGACCACCGGCTGCGGCAATCGCGCGAGCCGCTGGATCACGTGCGACTGCAGGTCCGGCCGCGCCGCCGCCCCGCCGTCGGCGATGCCGCGCAGGTCGTTGCCGGTGGAAAAGCACGGTCCGGCGCCGCGCAGCACGACGCAGCGCACCGCCTCGCTCGCCGCGATCTCGGCCAGGTGGCGGTCGAGCTGCTTGAACAGTGCGACGCTGAGCGCGTTCATCTTGTCGGGACGGTTCAGCGTCAGCGTGCACAGCCCGTCGGCATCGTCGCGCAGGATCGGCCCGCTCATCGCACTCTCCTCGTCATCGCGGGACAGTCGCGCGGGCGAGCGTGATGGGCAAGAACGAGCGTCCACATCGGGGCGTTGGCGTCGCCGCCGTTCCGCCGGAAAGCTCGACGCCGCAGCAAAGGAGGGACCATGCCGGACACGTGGCTGGTCGACGACATGATTGTGCACCGGCTGGCGGACTATCAGGCCGGTGAGCGGCCGCTCGGCTTCTTCTTCCCCGACGCCGATCCGGCGGCGTTGGCGGCGCAGATGGACTGGTTCGCGCCCGAGGGCCTCGACCCCGCCAACGGCCATCTTCTGATGAGCTTCCACTCCTACCTGCTGCGCACGCCCACGCGCACCGTGCTGATCGACAGCTGCATCGGCTGTGGCAAGGACCTGCCGATGGCGCCGTCGTGGCACGGCGCGCGGCACGACCGCTGGCTGGACGAGCTTCGAGCGACCGGAACGTCGCCGGACGACGTCGATATCGTCATCTGCACCCATCTCCACGCCGATCACGTCGGCTGGAACACCACGCTCGTCGACGACCGCTGGGCGCCGACCTTTCCCAACGCGCGCTACCTGTTCGTGGCGGAGGAATTCGCGTGGACCCGCGACTGGGTCGCGGATCATGGCGATGACGACTCCCCCGTTGCCCGCTCGCGCCGCTCGGCCTGGGCGCAGAGTATCCGCCCCGTCGTCGCGGCCGGCCTGGTCGACCTCGTCGCGCCCGACCACGCGATCGACGACCACCTCCGCCTGCTGCCCACGCCCGGCCACACGCCCGGCCATGTCGCAGTCTGCGCGGGGCGCGGCGGCGACCGCGTGGTGTTCACCGGCGATCTGATCTACTCGCCGCTCCAGACCCGGCTGCCCGACCTGCCGATGACCGTCGACGCGGACCGGGAGCGCGCGATCGCCACGCGCCGCGCGTTCCTCGAACGCTTCGCCGACACCGGGACGCTGGTCTGCACGATGCATTTTCCGGCGCCGTCCGCCGGCCTGCTGCGCCGCTGGCGGGACGGCTACCGCCTCGACTATGGGCCGCCGGCGCGCGCCTAGTCGATCCCCAGCGTCTCGATGCGGACCGCGCCGATCTCGTAGGTCGCCACGCCGACCGGCACCTGCCTGGCGCCCAGCGTCTCGTCGAACGCGGCCGCGATCGTGTCGATCGACCAGTCGTCGCGCTGCAGTACCGGCGCGATGTTGGCGGGATGGGTCATCAGGCTCAGCTTGTCGCCGATGATGCGGATCATCTGGCCGGTGACGCCGCGCGAGCGGTCGGACAGCAGGAACAGCACCGTCGGGCTGTTGACCTCGGGCGGCGGCAGGAACGACGCATGGCCGGTCATCGGGGTCGATGCCATCGGCGACACGCTGTTGACCCGCACGCCGCTATCTTTCAGCTCGAGCGCCCAACCGTAGGTGAACGAGGCGACGGCGCCCTTGGTCGCGCCGTAGGAGCTGAGCGTCGGATGCCCGGCATGCGCGCCCGAGGTGATGTTGACGATCGAGCCATGACCCTGGCGCAGCATCGGGCCGACCGCGGCGCGGCCGCAATTGAACACGCCGATGACGTTGACCTCGACCAGCCGCCGCAACGTGTCGACGCTGGCGTCCTTGAACAGCTCCGGGATGTAGATCCCGGCGTTGTTGACGAGCCCGTCGATCGCGCCGAACGCGTCGAGGCAGCGCGCGACCAGCGCCTCGGCCGCCGCCGCGTCGCGGACGTCGCACGGCTGGGCGACGGCACGGCCGCCCGCGCTTTGGATCTGTGCCGCGACCCCTTCCGCTTTCGCCGCGTCGATGTCGCTCACCACCACCGCCGCCCCCCGCGCGCCAGCGGCGGGGGCTTGGGCGGCGCCGAGGCCGTCGCCTGCGCCGGTGATGACGATTGCCTTGCCGCCGAGATCGCTCATCATCCGTTCCTCCCGGTTCAGCGCGTCACGTAGACGGTCTGCGGCGCCATGTATTCGAGCAGGCCCTCGACCCCGTTCTCGACCCCGATGCCGCTCTGCTTGCGTCCGGCGAAGGGCGTGTCCGGCCGCAGCCCGAGCGGCTGGTTGATCGACACCGAACCCGTCTCCAGCCGGCGCGCGATCGCCGTCGCCCGTTCCACGTCCTTCGACCACACCGATCCGGCCAGGCCGTAGGGGCTGTCGTTCGCGCGCGCGATCGCGTCCTCGACGTCGGTGAAGCGCAGCATCGGCAGGATCGGCCCGAACGCTTCCTCCTGCACCACCCGGGCGGTTTCGGGCGGATCGTCGACGATCGTCACCGGCACGAAATAGCCGCCGTTGTCGGGCACCGCCGATCCCTCGATCACCGCGAGCCCGCTCGCCTTCGCGTCGGCGACCAGTTCGCGCACGCGGTCGTATTGCCGCCGGTTCTGGATCGGTCCCAACTGCGAACCCTGCTCGGCGCCGTCGCCCACCGTCACCGCCGCCGCGATGGCGACCAGCCGGTCACGCAAGGCGTCGTAGACCTCGTCGTGGACGTAGAGCCGCTTGGTGGCGACGCAGACCTGCGCGGAGTTGAAGAAGGCGTTGTGGAACAGCCCCTGCGCCGCCGCCTCCACATCGACGTCGGGCAGCACGATCGCCGCATCGTTCCCGCCCAGTTCGAGCGTCAGCCGCTTCAGGTGGCGGGCGGCGCTTTCCATCACCTTGCGGCCGGTGTCGGTGGACCCGGTGAAGGCGATCTTCGCGAATCCGGGATGCGCGGTCATAGCGGGTCCGAGCGTGTCGCCGCCCGAGACGACGTTGAGCACCCCAGGCGGGAACACCTCGGCCAGCAGCTCGCCCATCTTCAGGACGGCGAGCGGGGTGAACGGCGACGGCTTGAGCACGACCGTGTTGCCCGCGACCAATGCAGGGCCGAGCTTCCACACCGACAACGCGACCGGAAAGTTCCACGGCGAAATCGCGCCGACCACGCCCAGCGGCACGTAGCGGGTCTCGACCAGCGACCGCTCGGTTTCCTCGGCGACGTGGACCGGCGGGGCCAGCCTCGCGACCGCGTGAAGCCACTGGCCGGAATGGGCGATCTCGCCGGTCGCCATCTCGGCCGGCCGCCCCTGTTCGCGCAGCAGGACGCGGCCCAGGTCGGCGGCATGCTCGATCAGGACGTCGCCGGCCTTCGCCACCAGCGCCTGGCGCTCGGCCAGCGGCGTGTCGCGCCAGGCGGGGAAAGCAGCCCGCGCGGCGTCGACCGCGGCGTCGAGCTGGGCGGGCGCACAATCCGGCGCCGCGGCGAACGGCTTGCCGTTGGCCGGATTTACGACCGCGAAGGTCGTGGCGGCATCGACCGCCCGCCCGCCGATCGTCATGCGATAGTCGCGATCGAACTCGATCATGCCGCGCCTCTCCCGATCCGCCTGCGTCGGCATCCTGCTTATGCGCCTTGCATTGCCCGGCAAGCGCCGCCGGGGGACAGTCGTTCCGTCAGCGGCCGCGCGCGATCATCAGCATCTGCGCGCGCTCCTCGAGCTCGAGCGCGACAGTCAGGCTTGGCGCTTCCAGCGTGGCGTCGAAGCTCCGTTTCGACAGGCGCAGCGCATCAGGGGCGGCCCTCAGCATGTCACCGGCCAGCGCCTGGACATGGTCGTCGAGCTCGGCATCCGGATGCAGCGCGGAGACCAGGCCGAGCCGCAGCGCGTCGGCGGCGTCGAGCGGCCGTCCGGTCAGCAGCATCTCGCGTGCCCGCGCGGGGCCGATCGCCCGCTGGAGCCGCCAGCTGACGCCGAGTTCGGAGCCCGACAGGCCGATCGCGGTGAAGGCGGGGAGGAACCGGGCGCTCTCCCCGGCCACGATCACGTCCGCAGCGAGCGCGAGCGCCAATCCGCCCCCGGCCGCGGAACCCCGAACCGCGGCAATGACCGGCTGCGGGCAGGCGCGCATCGCCTGGATCACGTCGCGCAACACCCAGTCGCCCTGCGGCCCGTCCTGCAACGCGTTGGGCTGGCCGCGCGCCTTCAGGTCGGCGCCGGCGCAGAACGCCCGCCCGGCGCCCGTCAGCACGACCACCCGCACCGCCTGGTCGCGGCGGCGCGCCTCGAAATAGCCGAGCAGCGCCTCGGCCAACGGATGGTCGATGGCATTGAGCCGTTCGGGCCGGTCGAGCGTGACGACGTCGCAGGCGCCATGCCTGGTGATGGTTAGCCCGGCATCGGGCTCGGCCTGGGCGTGCTTGGTCATGGTCGGCCCTCTCAGCTGCCGGTGAAATCGGGTTGCCGCCGCTCGCGGAGCGCCGCCAGCCCTTCGCGGAAATCGTCGGTGCCGAGCAGGAGTGCCTGATTGGCGACGCCGGCCTGCCACTCCTTCCCGATCGACGATTCCAGGCCGCGATGCAGGCCTTCCTTGGCCGCGGCGTAGCCGAGCGGTGGCAGGTCGGCGAGCTCCCGCGCCACGGTCTCCGCCGCCACAGGCAAGGTGTCGCCCGGCGCCAGCTCGTCCGCCAGGCCGATCCTGAGCGCCTCCTCCGCTCCGACCGGCGCTCCGCGCAGGCAGATCGCCTTCGCCCGGCCGAGCCCGACCAGCCTGGGCAGCAGGAACAGGCCGCCGAGCGGAGGGATCAGGCCCAGCCGGACCCATGTTTCCTGGAAGCTGGCGGTTGGCGAGACGATTCGGAAGTCGCAGGCGAGCGCGAGCTCGCAGCCGACGGTGATTGCGGCCCCGTTCACGGCGGCCACGGTCGGCTTGGGGCAATCGAATACCGCCCGCACGGCGCCCAGCGCGGCGTCGTAGATCTGGCTCCTGATCCGCGCCGCGGGCAGGTCCGGCAGCGTCTGCAGCGACGACAGGTCGGCGCCCGCCGCGAAATGCTTCCCTTCGCCGGCGATGACGATCGCGCGAACCGCCGTGTCGGCGGTCAGCGCTTCGACCGCGCGGCGGAGCTGCAGCAGGCTGGTCTGGCGCAGCGCGTTGCCGCGCTCCGGCCGCGCGATCCTGACCCAGCCGACACGATCCCGCACCTCCGTGACGATGTCGACCGGCGCATCGCCTGCCGGTTCGATACCGCTCACGCCATCACCCCGGACGCCGTCGCACCGTCGATCCTGGCGTCGCGCAGCAACCCGCGCCGCACCTTGCCGCTGTCGTCGCGCAGCGGATGGTCGACGAACTCGATCGACCGCGGCGCCTTGTAGGCGGCCAGCAGCGCGCGCACGTGCCGGTCCAGTGCCTCGCCGTCGCCGTCGGCCCCCGCCGCCGGCTGCACGATGGCGTGCACCCGCTGGCCCAGGTCCGGGTCGGGCAGCCCCACCACGACCGCGCCCGCCACCGCGGGATGCGCCTCCAGCGCCGCCTCCACCTCGGCGGGGTAGACGTTGGCGCCGCCCGACACGATCAGGTCGGTGCGCCGGTCGGCGACGTAGAGATAGCCGTCGGAATCGAGATAGCCGAGGTCGCCCAGCGTTTCCCAGTCGCCGGCGGACCTGGCCGTCGCGCCGATGTAGCGGTAGCCCGAACCGCGCCCCGCCGCCGGCAGGAAGTAGATTTCCCCGATCTCGCCCGGATCGCAGTCGCCACCGTCGTCGCGCAGGATCCGGATGCGGGCGCCGGCTTGCGGCTTGCCCACCGATCCCGGATGCGCCAGCCATTCGGCACCGGTGATCAGCGTGGTGCCGACGCGTTCGGTGCCGCCGTAGACCTCGAAGATGCGATCCGCGCCCAGCCACGCGATCCACGCGCGCTTCAGCCATTCGGGACATGGCGCGCCTATGTGGACGACCACCCGCAGGCTGCGCACGTCGTAAGCGTCGCGGGTTTCCGGCGGCCGCCGCATGATCCGGTGCATCATCGTCGGCACCAGCTGCATCCAGTTCACGCGATGCGTCTCGATCAGCGCCAGCGCGCGCTCGGCGTCGAACCGCTGCATGTCGACCACGTGCAGGCCCGCGAACAGGCCCTGATGCGCGGTCGAGAAGGGCGCGCTGTGGTGCAGCGGCCCCGTGCCGAGCTGCGTATCGCCGGGGCGTCGCCCGAGCACGAGCGCGCCGGGGTCCCACTGGCCGGGCATCGCGTCGACGATCACCTTGGGCCGGCCGGTCGACCCGCCGCTGGTCATCGCCTTCCAGTGCGGCGAGACCAGCAGCTCGACCGGCTCCGCGCTGAGGTCCGCCGGCAGGATCACTCCGGCCGGCAGCGTCGTCCAGCCGGGCGCCCGCCCCGGATCGACGCCAATCACCAGCCCCGGCCGGACCAGGGCGAGGATCGCGCGCAGCTCGGCGTCGGGCAGGCGCGACGATACGATGTTGGGGACCGCGCCCAGCTTCCAGAGCGCGAAGGTCGTCTCGTAGAGTTCGGCGGAGTTCGGCAGCGCAACCGTGACCAGGTCGCCGTGGCGCACGCCGTTTCCCGCCAGCAGGCGGGCACGCCGGTTCGCGCGTGCGTCGAGGACCGCGTGGGTCAGCGTCTCCTCGCCGATCGTCAGGCATGCGCTATCGGGGGTCCTGTTCGCGTGATGCGCGAGCAATGCTCCCATCGGCACGACGCTGCCGGCGACGCTCAGACCGGCGGATACCGTCGCCATCCCGCTCTCTTCCGGCGCGCGTTCGCATCGTCGCTCCGCCTCGCCGAAACCTATCCGCGCCGCCGCGACCCGCAAGTCGCGCCTGTGGACGCATGTCCGTCGCGGCCCGCGTTTTAACCGGCCCGAAACCTGCCGCGCGCATGGTGGGTCCGGGCGGGAAGCAGTTGCGCCTTCTCGACCCGGGACCTGCGAGGACGACCTTGACCGCCGAGCCGTATACCGTTCATTTCGACCGGAGCGCGGGCGTCCTGGAGGCGCGCCTGGCCGGGTTCTGGTCGGTAACCGACCGCCGGCGGTTCGGCGTGATCCTCCAGCGCGAGCTCGCCGACCTGCGGCGCGCGGCGACGCGGTACAGCATCCTGTTCGATCTCCGCGGCTTCGAAGTTCAGTCCGCCGCCAACATCGACGCAATGGTCGCGGGGTCGGACCCCGCCTCGCCCCGCGAACGCGCCCCGATCGCCGTGGTGACCGACCGCGCGCTTCTCCGCCGTCAGGCCTCGCGCGTGCTCAACCTCGCCGAGACGCGGACGTTCGACACGCGGGAAGCCGCGCTGGCCTGGCTCGCCGCGCATCGCACAGCGCGCTGGGACGTATGCCACCCTAGCCGATCGGGCTGACCGCGCCCGCTGCGCGAAAATGATGGTCCGCCCCGCCGAACATCACGTCGACGGCCAGGACACGCTTGAACAGATGCCCAACCACCAGTTCATCCGTCGTGCCGACGCCGCCGTGGAGCTGGATCGCCGATTCCGCCAGCGCCCGGCCGAGGCGGCCGACCTGCGCCTTCAGCAGCGAGACATCGCGGGACGAAGCCAGTCCGGCTTCGGCCAGGCCGGCCGTGTAGAGCAGCAGCGAACGCGCCTTCACATGGGCGAGCTTCATGTCGGCCAGCCGATGCGCGACCGCCTGGAAGCTCGCGATGGGGACGCCGAACTGCTGTCGCGTCGCCGCATGGCGGGCGGTTTCCTCCAACAATGCCCCCATCGCGCCCACCGCCTCCGCCGCAAGCGCGATCAGCGCGTCATCGAACGCGCCGGCGATGATCGACGCGGCGTCCAGCGACAGCACCGCCGTGACCGCGGCATCGTCGAAATCGATCGCCGCGGCACGGCGGCCGTCGATCGTTGCATAGGATTGCAGCGCGATCCCCGGCGCGTCCGGAGCGATGGCGGCGAGCGCCAGCCTGCCGTCGGGCAATTTCGCGCTGACCGCCAGCAGGTCGGCCGAGTCGCCGCCCAGCACCAGTTCCTTGCGACCGTGGAGCGTCCACCCACCATCCCGGGGTCGCAGCGCCGTCACGATTGCCACCGGATCGCCGGTGCCGCGTCCCTCCTCATGGGCAAGGGCGGCGAGCAGCTCGCCCGCGGCGATCTGCTCCAGCCAGCGGGCGGCGTCGGCCGTCCGTTCACAGCGCGCGAGCACCGCGCCCGCCAGCAGCACGCTGGGCAGGAACGGCTCCACGATCAGATGGCGGCCGAGCAGCTCGCCGACCGCCGCCACATCGACGATCGTGCCCCCCAGCCCGCCCGCGTCGGCGGGCAGCGGCAGCGCCAGCAGGCCGAGGTCACGCAGCTGCGCCCACAGCGCCGCCGACCAGCCGCGCGGCGAAAGCACCGCCGCCTGGCGCGTCTCGAACGAATAGGTCTGCTCGAGGAGCCGGGACAGTGTGTCGCGCAGCAGCGTCTGCTCCGCAGTGAAGGTGAAGTCCATCGGCCTGCCCGCGTCAGGCCACTAGCGTGCGCGCGATCAGGTCGCGCTGCACCTCGCTCGTGCCGGCGTAGATCGTGGTCGCGCGCGAATTGAGGTAATAGGGCATCGCGATCAGCTCGAACGCGCTGCCGAGCGGCGCGGCGCCGGACCCCATCGCCAGCGAGTCAGGCTGGAGCGCGAGGCCCTGAATGCCCGCCACCCGGATCATCATGGTCGAGAGCCGCTGGGCCAGCTCGGAATTCATGATCTTGTTGAGCGAGCCCATCGCCGGATCGTCGCCGATCGGATGACCGCTCAGCACCATCAGCTCGAACGCGGTATAGGATGCGACCTCCGCCTCCAACTCGCCCAGATCACGCTGAAACGCCGGGTCGGATGCGAGCTCGCCCGCCGCGTCCCGGATCAGCGCCAGCCGCCGTCGCATCGCCGCGCCCTGCGCCGATCCGCCGCGCTCGTGCTTCAGCAGCCGCTTCGCCACCGCCCAGCCGTCGTTCTCCGCGCCGACCCGGCTCGACTGTGGCACGCGCACGTCGTCGAGGAACACCTCGCACTGCTCGGGAAAACCATCCAGACCGACGATGGGGCGGATGCTCATGCCCGGGTAATCGGTCCGGTCGAGCAGCAGGAAGGTGATCCCCTGCTGCTTACGGCCTTCCCGGCTGGTCCGCACCAGCATGAACATGCGGTTCGCCTTGTGCGCAAGCGTCGTCCAGATCTTGCTGCCGGTGATGACGTAGTCGTCCCCGTCCGCGACCGCCGCGCAGCCGAGCGACGCCAGGTCCGAGCCGGCGCCCGGTTCGGAATAGCCTTGCGTCCAATAGTCCTCGCCCGACAGGATGGGCGGCAGGTAGCGGCGGCGCTGCTCCTCCGTCCCGAACTCCATCAGCAGCGGGCCGACCATCTGCAGCGCATTGGGGAGCAGCGGCGGCAGGTCGCGCGCCCAATATTCCTCGTAGAAGACGTGACGCTGCTCGACCGACCAGCCGGTGCCGCCGTGTTCGACCGGCCAGGCCGGCGCCGCCCAGCCCCGCGCATGCAGGATGCGGTGCCAGGCCATCACCTCCTCGAACGGCGCGAACACGCTGGTCGTCTTGCGGCCCGCCTCGCGGATGGCCGGCGTCGGCGCGGTGTCCAGGAAGGCGGCCACCTCGGCACGGAACGCGGCGAGGCTGTCGTCGAAACCGATCCGCATCAGGCCATCATCTTCAGAAGCGCACGTCCAGCGCGACGCCGTAAGTGCGCGGCTCGCCGGGCGGGCCGATGCCCGACGGCGGCGTGACGACGATGTTCTGGTAGTAGCGCGTCTTGCCCACGTTGCGCACGAACGCGGAGATGTCGACCGGCAGACCCGGCGGCGTGACCGACAGGCGCAGGTTGCCGATGCCGTAGCCGGGCTGGTTCAGCCC
>CAXTNG010000028.1:13181-19809 GCA_964245475.1 uncultured Sphingomonas sp.
CCGGATCGAAATAGATCTTGCTGCGTCGCGAATATTCGCCCTGCACCGAGATCTTGCCCCCATCGTCCAACGGCACGGTGTATTGGCCGGAGAAATAGCCTGAGAAGTCCGGCGAGCGCGTCTGGTGGTTGCCCGCCAGGCTGATCCCGTTGGTGAGGTACTGCCGGAAGCGGGCATGCTGATAGGTGACGTTCGCGGACAGCGTCAGCGCCGGGATCGGCCGGATCGTCAGCGACGCGTCGACGCCCTGTGCACGCGTGCGCCCCGCATTGTCGATCTGGGTGATCGACGGGCTGGTCGCGGTCAGCGGGGTGATGCGCGTGATCTGCTGGTTGTCGATGTCCGAGCGGAACAGCGCGACGTCGCCGACCACCCGGCGGTCCAACAGCGTCACCTTTAACCCGACTTCATAGGCCTTGACGTATTCCGGCAGGAACGGCGTGTTGGCGATCGCGGGCGTCGCAGGCCCCAGCGTCTGCCAGCCGCCGCTCTTGAACCCCTCGCGGTAGGACGCATAGGCCAGCACGTCCGCGGTCGGCTTGTAGTTGATCGTGATCGCCGGCGTGAAATCCTTGAATGTCGCGTGCGGGTTCACGGTGTAGACCGTGCCGAACCGGTTGACCGTCCGCCGGTTCGCCTTGTCGTCCCGGTTGTAGCGGCCGCCCGCCGTGATGCTGAGCTTCGGCGTGATGTCGAAGGTCACCTGTCCGAACGCCGCATAGGCGTCGGTCAGATAGTTCGACGTGTCGCTGAGCAGCAGGTTGCGCAGGATCGGAATCGGATAGTCGCGGCCGAATGTCGTGACGAAGCTGAAGTCGGTGTCCTGATGGTAGTAATAGAGCCCGAAGACGTAGTGGAACGGGTTCGCGTCGCCGACCAGGCGAAGCTCCTGGCTGATGGTCTTGTCCTTCTCGCGGTAGAACTGGACCTGACCGTCGTAATTGGTGCCGTCATTGTCCTGGTTCCGCCGGAAGTTGTTGTAGCGATAGGCGGTGATCGACGTCAGTTGGCCAAGCGGCGTGTCGAGCTCCACCCTGGCGCTGACGTTGCGGACGTCCTGGTTCTCGTAACCGATATAGTCCCAATAGCGGTCGTAGAAGGTCTGGCCCGGCGGCGTCGGCAGCGCCGGGTTGACGTTCGCCGCGACGTTGGCCGTGGTTTCCCCCTGGTTGGTCTGGCCGTTGCGCGCGCGGAAAAACTCGCCGCTGAGCAGGAAGCTGCCGCCGTTGCCTCTGAACTCCAGCTGGCCGCGCGCGCCGCCCGCGTCGATGTTGCCGGGATCGGCCTTGCCGTTGAGGTTCTGGCTGAATGCGTCACGGCGGCGATAGGATTCGGACACGCGAAACAGGAACCGCCCGCTCGCGTCCAGCGGGCCCGAAACCGACGCCTTCTCCAGCAGGGCGTTGTAGTTGCCGTATTCGACGTGCGCCTGCGCCTGCAGGGTCGTGGTGGGCCGCTTGGTCACGACGCTGATCGCGCCGGACGCCGCGTTGCGCCCGAACAAGGTACCTTGAGGACCTTTCAGGACTTCGACATGGTCGACGTCGAACAGGTCGAATTGCAGCCCTTGCGTGCCGCCCATGTAGATTTCGTCGACGAAATAGGCGACGCTCGGATCGGAGCCGGGATCGACGTTGTTAGTGCCGCCGCCCCGGATGAACGTGTAGCTGACGAAGCCGCTGCCGACCGTCGTCATGATCAACCACGGGCCGATCCGCGGAATGCCATAGAGCGTGGTAACGCCCGATCTGACGAGGCTGTCGCCGGAAACCGCGACGATCGAGATCGGCACGTCCTGCACGCGCTCAGCGCGGCGCTGGGCGGTGACGATGATCTCCTGGGTCGCGGTTGTGTCGGCATCGGCCGGCTTCGCCGGCGCATCCTGCGCGGATGGCTGCGCCGCCGCCGGAGCAGCCTCAGGGGTCGGCGCGGCCGATGCGACGCCGGGATTGGCCAGCAGCCCGGCGCACATCGCCGCGGCCGAACATCTCGCAAGGAACTTTGCCTCCATGATCCCCTCCATCTCATGCGGGCCAATCAGGCCTCTTTATGGCAAGCGGGATAGGCGGCGCGGCTGGATCCGGCCAATGCGGAACTGTGGACGCCTGTCCTAGCGACGGTCCGCGCCGGCTCTCAGACACTTGTCCACAACCGCGGCCTTGCTTCGCGACGCGCGGCGTGCGCCAGAGTGAAGCGCAATTAACGGGCGGTGGTGAAGATGACGGACAAGGCAGAACAGGTAGTAATTGTGACAGGCGCGTCCCAGGGGATCGGCGAGGCGACCGCACGGCGCTTTGCCCAATCCGGCGCGCGGGTCGTACTGAGTGATACGACAGCCGAGGTCGAAACCGCCGCGCGGGCAATCGCCGACTCATTTCCGATGTCGGCGGCTATCGGCGTCGTCACCAACGTTACTAATCCCGAGTCGTGCGACACGCTGGTCGCCGAGACGATCGCCCGGCATGGGCGCCTGGACGTGCTGGCGATCGCCACGGCTACGTTCCAGCAGCGGACGCCGGTGGCGGAGACGACGCCCGACGACTGGGACCGGATCATGGCGGTGAATGCCAAGGGTCCGTTCCTGCTATGCCGCAGCGCGCTGCCGAAGCTGACTAGGCCCGGTGGCGCGATCGTCGTCGTTGCGTCGATCACTGGCCAGACCGGGACAGCGCAGAACGCGGCCTACAGCGCCTCGAAGGGTGCGGTGGCGTCGTTCGTGAAAAGCCTGGCGCTGGAGACGGCGGCGGACGGCATCCGGGTCAACGCGGTCGCGCCGGCGGCGGTCGATTCTCAGATCGCTCGCCAGGCGATGCAGCACGCTGCCACTACTACTGGCAAGACAGTCGAGGAGATACGCGCCTCCCACTTTGCGCAGATACCGTTCAAGCGGGAGGCCGATCCAGCCGAAGTGGCCGAGACAATGTTTTTTCTCGCGTCTCCAGCCGCATCCTACGTCACTGGCACGTGCCTGGATGTGAACGGTGGCGCCCTGATGCGTTGACTCCAATGCTATGGCCCAGAACCAGTATATCCGACGAGCAGTCTGGCTCAGTCAGCGCGAGGGGCGTGGCCCACTCTTTCTGCGTTTCTGATCAAGTTAGCTCTGGGATCGAAATCAGCGATGCTGGTCCGATGCGTTTCGGTAACGGGGATGACAGACAGATCCTCGGGCAGTCGATGATGCCTAGGATGGTTTCGTTTGGGACAAAGCACTTAGCCCCTTCCGGCACAAATATTCCCGCGATAAACAGTTTTCACGGTCTCTTCGTGTTGTTAAGTGGTCGTATGGTTTTTACAATTGATCAAGCCGGTCGGAACACGCAATTTCTCGCAACTGAGTCGGGTCACTTCTGCGGCCGTCTGCCTAATGACACTGGCGGTGTTGCCTTTGCCACCCACTGGGCAGAAGAAGATAGCCACTTTTTGAGAATCGAGCGCCCCGCCCTACGAGAACTCATGCTCGCCGAGCCCGACCTAGGCGAGTTTATCATACACGCCTTTATTCTGCGGAAGCTGGCGATGTCATCCAATGCTCCCCAACCCGCAAAGGAAGAGCGCAGTAAGGTGCCAAGGTCACTGATGATCGACTTAACCCTTTCTGCAGCGATTTAGGCTTCGCGGGTGTCGCTTCTTCCCTATCTCGATCTTCGTCGCCTCGATAGGGCCGCTTAGACTGCGGCGATCTAAGAGTTTCGACCTAGCGCGCGACTTGCCGCTGGAGTGATCGTGTAGACCGCCTCACGCTGCGCGCCGCGATTCTGATGATCGACCCGATAACCTTGGTAATGGCGGTGCACGAGGCCTGCGCGGACCAGGTCAGAGACAGCCCGGCTGACATTGGAGCGTCCCGAATGGCGCAGCCGATTGCGCACCTCCTCGGCTATGATTCGGTCCGCGAGCGCCTGTTCTTCAGGGAGAAGTCCTCGCGCCTCGAGGTCTGCCCGAACCTCCGCCACGACGGCGCGACGCCGAGCGTCGCGCTGGGCCATCGGCAGGAGCGCACCGCTCAGCCAGTCACGGATCGGAATAGCCGCCCCCGCCTCGCGCACATACGGCCCGACGCTGTCTTTGGATCCGGCGGCGCGCGCGATGAGATTGAGCACCATGAAGGTGTAACGCGGTCGCGGCGAAATGCCCGCGAGACGCTCAAGGACCGCCGGGAGGTCGAGCGTCTCGACTGTATCGTCCGCGGCGAAGAGGTCGGGCTGGAGCATGGAACATATCAAGCACAGGTGCGAGTCCGTGTGAATCCTCTTTCTCGCGATATTCGTCATTAGCCACCCGTGACACTTTACCGAGCGCTCCTTGGTAAAGTGTCATTGATGGCTCTCTTCGACGATCGGTTAGATCAGCGGAAATCGCGCGGCTTGATCTTGATGCCCTCGGTGGGCTTCCCGGGGATGATCCGCGGCAGCATGTTCATCTGCGCACGGCTTTCGATCTGAAAGACTCCCAGAGTGTCGGCCTTGCTGATCATCGCATAGGTGGCCGGATCCTCATGCGGGATGGTCGCGAGATCCATCGCGACGCCCTTGTCCTCCTCGAGAAAGGTGAAAGCGCGGCGCATGCACCCCAGCATCCCGAGCCCGAGCACGTCGACCTTCATGAAGCCGAGTGCGTCGATATCGTCCTTGTCCCACTCGATGATCTGGCGGTCCTTCATCGCCGCCGGCTCGATCGGCACCAGCTCGTCCAGCCGGCCGAGGGTCAGCACGAACCCACCGGGATGTTGCGACGTATGCCGCGGCGTGTTGATGAGGATGCGGGCCAGCTCCAGCGTTAGGGCGAGACGAGGATCGGCGGTGTCGAGATTGAGTTCTTCGGCATGGCGCGCCTCGACGCCTTCGCGCGACCAGCCCCAGACTTGGCTGGCGAGGCCGCTGGTGACGTCCTTGCTCAGTCCGAGCGCCTTGCCGACCTCGCGCACCGCGCCGCGCGCGCGGAAGCGCGACACGACCGCGGTCAGCGCGGCGCGCTCGCGGCCGTAGGTCTGATAGATCCACTGGATCACTTCCTCGCGGCGCTCGTGCTCGAAATCGACGTCGATGTCGGGCGGTTCTCGTCGCTCCGCGCTGACAAAACGCTCGAACAGGAGTTCGGACTTGACCGGGTCGGTCGAGGTGATGCCGAGCACGAAGCACACCGCCGAATTGGCGGCGCTCCCGCGCCCCTGACAAAGGATGTTCGTGCTCCTAGCGAACGCGACGATCGAATGGACCGTCAGGAAATATGAGGAGTAATCGAGCCTCGTCCGCGACCCGCCCTATCGCTGCCTGATCCCGATCACGCATTTCGCCAACCCGGACGGTGAGCCGGGGTCGAAGACGCGCACCTGGTTTTCGGTCGAGGACCAGCCGATCGTCGCCTGGGCGGGTTTCTGCCGCAATCTGCCGGACGGGGGGCCGGTCTATGCCGGCATGACGATGGACGCGAATGCCGCGATTCCGCCGACCAACGACCGCATGCCCGTCCTGCTCGAGCGTGACGAATACGATGCATGGCTGCATGGTGATATCAAGGAGGTGACGGCACCACCAGCCGCTTGGCGCGCGCCGACATCCGCGTGATCCTCGGCGCACCGGGCACGCCCCATCTCGTGATTGAGTTCAAGAAGCTTGGCGGCAAGACCGGCGCGCGATGGCAATATTGCTTCGACGGGATAAGCCGCTTCGTCGAGGGGAAATACGCTGTCGGACACGCGTTCGGTGTCATGTGCGGATTTCACCCCGGCTCGCTCGCGGATGAAGCGGTGGCGCTGGCGGACTATATCCGGCAGCCAGAACGCGCCGCCAAGCTCTTGTGCGTTGCCAACGGCACGGGCGACGTTATCACGGTGCCCTCCTCGGCGGCGCCAGCGCATGCCCGGTTCGACACAGTGCACAATCGGCCGGCGCTGGCGTCCGCTGATCCGATCAGCTTGATGCACGTGCTAATCCCGTGCGTCAGCACAACCCCGATTGCTTCGGCCAGCCGACCCCCAAAGGTGATCGCGCCCAGGAAAAGCGCCCGCAAGGCGAAGCGCTAGCCGACCAGCAATAAGGTGCCGGCGTGCGCCCACTCCTAGTTGCCGAATCTGAGCCGCTTACGACCTGAATGACCGTCCAGTTTTGGGAAGCTGCCAAGGGGCTTGTAATCGCCGGCCCGTTTGCGTGCGCGCGGACGTCGGCGCGGGCACCCGTCAGAGAACGTAGGTGACCTCGCAACAGAGGCTTGACTCCGTCGCTAGTACGTCTTCCAATAAGCTATTCGGGTGGGGGGGTGTGCTCGATGACCAAGACCGTGACGAAGAATGTCACCGATCAGTGGACTTGGTTTTCTGATTACGCTGCCGCGACGGTGAATTGGACGGTGAACTGCCCGACGAACCGGCAATGCCAGGTCGGCAAGGGGGTCAAAATCTTCGGAACGCCACGCGGCGAGAAGATTGGCTTCAGCGGCGTTAAAGAGTTCACCACACTCGGGATCGGGGCAATTCACGTCCGCGTGACCGATGGAAGGGGTGTATGCCCTGTGCGGGTCGATGAAGGAAACATCGGCCTGATCAATTTACCGGATATTCCATTTCCGTAGCGGCGATACCCCGTGCGAACATCGGTCTTCACCGGCCGGGCAAAGCTGTGGCCGATAC
>CAXTNG010000029.1:0-5618 GCA_964245475.1 uncultured Sphingomonas sp.
GGCGTTCGCGAAGGCGGCCGCCGCGCGCGGAGCGCCGTTGGCGCGCATCCGCGACATGGCGCCCGACCTCGATGCCGCGGCCGCCAGTCAGGCCGTCGCACGATACCGGGCTGTCAACCCGGCCAAATTCATCGGGTTCAAGGCACCACACAATATCGCGGCGGCGATCGAAGCTGCGTGCGCTTTGCCTTTTGAACAAGGTCTCGCGCGCGAATGGGAGTTGTTCCTCGAACTGCTTCACTCGCCCGAGTCCGCGGCCCAGCGTCACCTGTTCTTCGCGGAGCGGGCCGCCGCCAACGTCCCGACGGTCGGCCGCGCCGTCAAACCACGTCCGGTTGCAACGGTGGTCGTGGTGGGGAACGGACCGTCGGCGGCGAACCTCGCCACGGCCATGCGGGCGGCCGGGCTCAAGGTCGCCATCGTCGGCGGCGATGCGGCGGGGCTCCCGGACGGCGTAGAGCGGAACATCGATCTCGCCGGAGCGGTGGGCGGGGCCGACCTGGTGGTCGAGGCGGCGGATGGGCCTGGTGACGAGCGGCTCCACCTCCTCGGACAGATCGCCGCTGCGGCGGCGCCGTCCGCGCTGATCGCCAGCACGTCGTTCGCCGGGCAGCTCGACGCCGTGGCGCAGCGAATTGCACGGCCGGAGCAGGTCTTCGGTCTCCGCTTCGTGGGCGCCCGCTTGCTGGAAGTCGCCTATGGTGCGGCCAGTTCAAGCGAGGCGATCGCCACCGCAATGGCGCTCGGGCGCCGGCTCGGAAGAGTATCGATCCTCGCCCGCTCCGCTCCGGGCCTCGTCACGAGCCGCCTCATGGACGCGATGCTGGCCGCCGCGGACCAGTGCGTGTCGCTGGGCGCATCGCCCCGGCAGGTGGATCAGGTCATCCGCGGCCACGGCGTGCCTTCGGGTCCGTTCGAGGCCGCCGGCAGGACGCCGTTGGATGCTGTCGGGCGGACGCAGACGGCGGGACGGTCCGACGGCCAGGCCGGAACGACGGCGCCGTCTGGCGACGACGCCGCGTTGCTTGACGAGCTGCTGGGCTCGGTCGCGGCCGAAGGCTCGCGGCTGCTGGACGAAGGCATCGCCCTCCGCGCGTCGGACATCGACGTCGCGCTGGTTGCCGGATGGGAATGGCCGGCCTGGACCGGCGGCCCGATGTTCCAAGCCGAACAGCGTGCTCGATCAGGCACGAACGGCACAACCCCGGTGTCGGGCGCCGAAGTCCCCACCGCTGTGAGTACGCGCTGATGCCCGGACCTTTGAGCGGCCTGCGCATCGTCGAACTCGCCGGCATCGGGCCCGCTCCCTTCGCCGGCATGATGCTGGCGGATCATGGCGCCGAGGTGATCCGCGTCGAGCGCCCGGATGCACAGCATTCCCCGTGCGACCCGCTGCTTCGATCGCGCCGGTCCGTGGTGCTCGACCTGAAGCAGTCCGATGACGTGGCGAAACTTCGAGCGCTTTGCCGCACCGCCGACGGGCTGATCGAAGGGTTCCGACCCGGCGTGATGGAGCGGCTCGGCCTCGCCCCGGCGACGCTCCTGGCCGATAATCCTCGCCTGGTCTACGGCCGGATGACCGGCTGGGGACAGGCCGACCTGTGGGCTGACGCCGCGGGGCACGACATCAATTACATCGCCGTGTCGGGTGTGCTCAGCACGGTGGGGCGGGCCGGCGAGAAGCCGACGCCGCCGATCAACCTGATCGGTGACTTCGGCGGAGGCGGGATGCTGCTCGCGTTCGCGATGGTGAGCGCGATGCTGGCGGTCTGCGGCGGCGGACCGGGTCAGGTCATCGATTGCGCAATGACCGACGGCTCGGCGCTGCTCTCGGCCATGATCTGGGGCTTTCGGGCGGAGGGACGCTGGGACGAGCAGCGAGGCGCGAACCTGCTCGATACCGGCGCGCCCTTCTACGACACCTACGAAACCGCCGATGGCGCCTATGTCGCGCTGGGCGCGATCGAGCCGCAATTCTATGCGCGCTTCCGCGCGCTGGCTGGGATCGAGCAAGATCCGCGCTACGACGCGCAGCATGACAGGGCGCGTTGGCCCGCGCAGAAGGAGGCTCTCGCAAGCCTGTTCAAGTCGCGCACCCGCTCCGACTGGGAAGGGTTGTTCGATGGCACTGATGCCTGCGTCGCCCCAGTCCTGACGATGTCGGAGGCGATTGAGCATCCTCGCAACACCCGCCGCGGCGCCTTCGTGCAGGTCGCAGGCAGCGTCCAGCCGGCGCCGGCGCCGCGATACTCGGCCACACCCTGCGATCCGCCGCTGGTGCCGCCGGTTCCGGGCGCCGACACCGCCGCCGTCTTCCCGTGAACGCGCGCTTTCGGAACGGCGGCGCGGGGCGTGCGAACATGACAGCTGTCCACAATTACCCTGATTGCAGGCGATCGACCTGGGCTAACGACGGGCCAGGCGAAACGCACCCGTGGAGAATGACGAATGGTCGAGGCGCTCATCATCGATGCGGTGCGCACGCCGCGAGGCATCGGCAAGGTCGGCAAGGGCGCGCTGGCGAACCTGCATCCCCAGCATCTCGCCGCGACGGTGCTGAAGGCGCTGGCCGAGCGCAACGCCATCGACACGGCCGACGTCGACGACATCATCTGGTCCACCTCGATGCAAAAGGGGAAGCAGGGCGGCGACCTGGCCCGCATGGCGGCACTGGACGCCGGTTACGACGTGACGGCCAGCGGAGTCACGCTCGACCGGTTCTGCGGCGGCGGGATCACCAGCGTGAGCCTGGCCGCGGCGCAAGTGATGAGCGGTATGGAGGATTTGGTCGTCGCCGGCGGCACCGAAATGATGAGCTATACCGGGTCGATCATGGCCGCCGAGCACGAGGCGGGGTTTCCGCCGACGCTGATGGGCTCGCACAACCAGCGGCTGGACGTGGCGCATCCCCAATCCCACCAGGGGGTCTGCGGCGACGCGATCGCCACGCTCGAAGGGATCAGCCGCGCGGACCTCGACGCGTTCGGTGCCGAAAGCCAGCAGCGGGCGGCGCGGGCGATCGCCGAGGGGCGGTTCGACCGATCGGTCGTGCCGGTGGTCGACGACGAGGGCCACGCCGTCCTGACGCGCGATGAATATCCGCGGCCCGACAGCAATGCGGAGACGCTGGCCGAACTGAAGCCCGCCTTCGCGAGACTGGCCGACATGCCCTATGACGACCAGGGTTCGACCTTTCGCCAGCAGATCGCGCGGCGGTACCCCGATCTCGCGATCGAGCATGTCCACCATGCCGGCAACTCGTCGGGGGTGGTCGACGGCGCCGCGGCGGTGCTGATCGCCTCGCGAGATTATGCCGACACGCACGGCCTCAAGCCCCGCGCGCGCATCGTCGCGACCGCGAACATCGGCGACGATCCGACGCTGATGCTGAACGCTCCGGTCCCGGCCGCGCGCAAGGTGCTGGCGAGAGCCGGACTGACGAAGGACGACATCGACGTCTGGGAGGTCAACGAAGCGTTCGCCGTGGTCGCGGAGAAGTTCATCCGCGACCTGGATCTCGACCGCGCCAAGGTGAACGTCAACGGCGGCGCGATCGCGCTCGGTCACCCGATCGGCGCGACCGGCGCGATCCTGATCGGGACGGCCCTCGATGAGCTGGAGCGGACGGGCGGCCGCTACGCGCTGATCACCATGTGCGCTGCCGGCGGCATGGCCCCGGCCATCGTCGTCGAGCGGATCTGACTGCCATTCGCAAGGATATGTCATGAAACTCGACAACACCGTTTCCGCCGTCGTCACCGGCGGTGCCTCGGGCCTCGGCGAAGCGACCGCGCGCGCGCTGGCGGCGAAGGGCGTCAAGGTCGCGATCTTCGACCTGCAGCAGGACAAGGGCGAGGCGGTCGCGCGCGAGATCGGGGGCGTGTTCTGCGAGGTGAACGTCACCGGCGACGAGAGCGTCGCCACCGGCTTCGCGAAAGCCCGTGCCGCACATGGTCAGGAGGCGGTGCTGGTCTGCTGTGCGGGCACGGGCAATGCGGCGAAGACCGCCGGCCGCTCCAAGGAAGACGGCAGCATCAAGCATTTCCCGCTCGATGCTTTCGACCGGATCATCCAGATCAACCTGATCGGCACCTTCCGCTGCGTGGCGAAGTCGGCCGCCGGAATGCTGACGCTCGACCCGGGTGCGGACGGGGCGCGCGGCGCGATCGTGATGACCGCCAGCGTCGCCGCCGAGGACGGGCAGATGGGCCAGGCCGCCTATTCGGCGTCCAAGGGCGGGGTGGTCGGCATGACGCTGCCGATCGCGCGCGACCTGATGAGCGAGGGCATCCGCGTGAACACGATCCTGCCCGGCATCTTCGACACGCCGCTGATGAACGGCGCGCCGCAGCCGGTGAAGGACGCGCTGGCGGCGTCGGTGCCGTTCCCCAAGCGGCTCGGCGATCCGGCGGAATATGCCAACCTCGCGCTGACGATGATCGAGAACGGCTATTTCAACGGCGAGGACGTGCGGCTCGACGGCGCCATCCGCATGGGGCCGCGCTGAGCGATGGCGGCGGTCTTCGCCGATCATCCGTCGTGGATGGACGAAGAACTCATCATCTTCGATGACGCGGTGTCGCGGGCGCTGGCCGATATCGCACCGCCGGAGCGGCTCGACACCTGGCGCGCCGACGGCAAGGTGGAGCGGGCGGCGTGGACCGAACTGGGGCGGGCCGGCCTGCTCGGCCTCTCGATCTCGGCCGACCACGGCGGCGCGGGGGGCGACTTGCGGTACGAGGCGGTGCTGATGCGGCGGCTTGGGCTGATCGGCGCGGACGGCTGGGGCGTGCCGCTGCACAACGCCATCTGCGCCGCATACATCGAACACCACGGCACGCCCGATCAACGCGCGCGCTGGTTGCCCGGCATCGTCTCCGGCGCGCTGGTGACGGCAATTGCAATGACCGAGCCCGGCGCCGGATCCGACCTGCGAGGCGTGCGGACCACCGCCCGCCGTAGCGGCAACGGCTATGCGGTCAGCGGCCAGAAGACCTTCATCTCGAACGGGCAGACCGCAGACCTGATCATCGTTGTCGCCAGGACCGATCCCGATGTGGGCGGCCGGGGCATATCCCTCGTCGTCGTCGAAACCGCCGACGCTGACGGTTTCACGCGGGGCCGCAACCTCGACAAGATCGGCCTCGCGATGGGCGACACTTCCGAGCTGTTCTTCGACGACGTGCGGGTGCCTGCCGACAACCTGCTCGGCGGCGAGGAGGGAAAGGGCCTCCATCAGCTCATGCAAGAGCTGCCGAAGGAACGCCTGATCATCGCGATCGAGAGCCTCGCCGCGATCGAATCGGCGCTGAGCCACACGCTGGACTACGTCCGCGAGCGCAAGGCTTTCGGCCAACGGCTGCTCGACTTCCAGAACACCCAGTTCGTGCTCGCGGACTGCAAGACCGTCGCGGCGGTGGGCCGCAGCTTCGTCGATTCCTGCATGGCGCAATATCTCGCGGGGTCGCTTGACGCGGCGACGGCAAGCATGGCGAAATACTGGCTCTCCGAACAAGCCCAGACGGTAGTCGACCGCTGCCAGCAGCTGTTCGGCGGATACGGCTACATGAGCGAGTATCCGATCGCCCGCCTCTACCAGGACGTCCGGGTCAAGCGCA
>CAXTNG010000029.1:5628-12892 GCA_964245475.1 uncultured Sphingomonas sp.
GCACAAGCGAGATCATGAAGCTGCTAATCGCCCGGACGCTTGAGGCCTGAAACCCGAACCGCGGGCGAACGAGCGTCCACAGCGCATCCTTGACCCATCGCTCGGGCGGCATCCAACTGGCTCGCACCAAGCCGATGCCCAAAAAGGCATGGCGGGAGAGGCGCTGATGATCGCAGGGATTGAGGAATGACGCCGCCGGCCATCGCCCGCGCTGGTCCGATCGATATGGGTGTTCCGCCTTTTGATGACCGCCCGACCTCGACCGAAAGCTATCGCGCGGCGGTGGGCCGCGAGCTCGCCGCCGGTTGGCCGGTCGTGCTCGGTGCCAATATCGGGATCGCGGTGGGTGTCACCGCGATCCCGGCGGCGGCGATCGCGGTGTTCATGCGGGCGTTGTCGGCGGAGTTCGGGTGGTCGCGCGCCGAGCTGTCGGTCGGGCCGGCGATCCTGATGGGGGTGGTCGCGCTCGCGTCGCCGTTGGTCGGCTGGCTCGCCGACCGGGTCCGGGCGGCCTGGATCGTCTCGGTCGGCCTGGGCTTTATCGCGGCGGCGCTGGTCCTGTTCAGCCAGATGGGGCCGAGCCTCGCCGCTTACTACCTCCTTTTCGCAGCGACGGGGCTGCTCGGGTCGTTGGCCGCCGCCGTGCCCTATGCGCGTGCGGTCAGCGCGAGCTTCGTGCGCGGCCGGGGGTTGGCGCTGGGGCTAGCGATGCTGGGCATCGGCATCAGTGCGGCGCTGCTGCCCGCCCTGCTGTCGCCCTATGCCGCGCGAGTCGGGTGGCGGCAGGGCTATCTCGCGCTGGCGGTCGTCGTCGCCTGCGCGATCCCGTTCGTCGGGCTGCTCATGTCGCGCCAGGTTGCGATCGTGCGGGCGCGTCATGCGACCGAAGGCGGTCGGGACGAGTCCTTCACACAAGCGTTGCGCGACCCCGCCTTCTGGACGCTCGCCGCCTGCTTCGTGCTCATCCCGCTGTCGGTCGGCGGCATGCAGCTTCATCTGCTCTCCTTTCTGGGCGATGCCGGGGTCAAGGCGGGCACCGCCGGGCTGATCGCCAGCACGGCGGGAATCGTGCAGGTGGTGTGCCGGATCCTCTCGGGCTGGCTGGTCGATCGCTTCGATGCGCGCCGCGTCGCCGCGACACTGATGGCGGTCGCCGGTCTGTGCATCGCCGGCGTCGCGCTGTTCGGCACGGCCGCGGCCGTGCTCGCGCCGGTCGCCTTCGGGATCGCCATGGGTGCGGAGGTTGACTTGATCGGCTACATGACCGCGCGCTATTTCGGCATGCGCGCCTATGGCCGGCTATACGGACTGCTCTACGCGGCGATGATGGTCGGCGCGGCGCTGTCGCCGATCTTCTTCGGACAGGTGTTTGACGCCACCCATAGCTATGCGCCTGCGCTCTGCGGGGCGAGCGCCATGCTGCTGCTGAGCGCCCTCCTGTTCGTCACGCTGCGGCGACCCGACGACGCGCCCGACGCGATGCCGGGCAATCATGCCGATGCCACCAGCTGACGGCGCCGGCCGCCGCGCACGAGACGATGCGGCGGTCCGGCTGCTCGCCTTCACCTGTGGGCAAATCACCCTGCCGCTGTCCTATTTCCTACCAGGCGAGGAAGGAAGGATCACGATTCCGTTCACCGCCTATCTGATCGACCATCCGTTGGCGCTCTGCCTGTTCGACACGGGACTGGGCGCGAAATACCGGCGCGCCTTCGGCACGGCCGCGGCCGGACGCGTCGACTTCAGCGAGCACGAGACCATGGCGGCACGGCTGCTCGCGATCGGGGTCGACCCGCGCGAAATCCGCTGGATCATCAACTCGCACCTCCATCTCGACCATGCCGGGGGCAACGAGCATTTCCCGAACGCGACGGTGATCGTCCAGGACGAGGAGTGGGACTATGCCTTCGCCGGGGTGGACCCGTCCTACGTGCCGGCGGAAGTGGACACCGGCCAGCCGCTCAAGCGGATCCGCGGCGAGCTCGACCTTTTCGGCGATGGCACCGTCGTCCTGCTCCCGACGCCGGGCCATGTCCCCGGCCATCAGTCGGCGCGCGTCCGCACCGGGGGCGGCGAGGCACTTCTCGCCGGCGACTGCTGCAACCTCAAGCGGTCGCTCGATGAGCTGCGGCTGCCGGAGAGTTGCCACGACGCCGACCAATACCCCGCTTCGCTGAAGACGCTGCGGCGGCGGCGGGCAGGCGGCACCGCCATCTTCTACAGCCACGATCCGACTTTCTGGGCGACGGTGCCGCAAGCGGTGCCGCTCGACTTGCAAGCGATGGCGACGGCGTGAAGCAGGAGGGTGAAACCGTGACCCATGCCAGCATCGGCTTCATCGGGCTGGGGGTGATGGGCGAGGGCATGGCAGCCAATCTCGTCCGCAAGGCCGGAGTCCCGGTGCACGTCTTCGACCGGGACGAAGTCAAGGTAGCGCGGCTCGCCGCGGCGGGTGGGGTGCCGTGCGGCTCGATCGAGCAGGTCGGGGCCGACGCCGAAGCAGTGTTCCTATCGCTCCCCGGCGAGGCACAGGTCCGCGACGTCGGCGAGCGGCTGATGAACGTCGATGGCCGCCTGCGCACGGTCGTCGACATGAGCACCGCGCCGGCGGCGCTGGCGCGTGACCTGGCCAAGCGCTTCGTGGCGCGCGGCAAGGCTTTCGTCGACGCGCCCGTCGCGCGGCTGCGGCAGGCTGCGCGCGACGGCACGCTCAGCATCATGGTCGGCGGCACTTCCAGGCAGTTCGAGGAACTCGAACCGCTGCTGCGCCTGATGGGCACCGATGTCACCCATTGCGGTCCGCCGGGCTGCGGTCAGGTGGCGAAAATCCTAAACAATATGGTGGTTTTCATGACCGTGCACGCGCTGGCCGAGGCGCTCGCGGTCGGCCGTGCCCAGGGGATGGACGGCCGTACGCTGTTCGACGTGCTTGCGCTCGGGTCGGCGGACAGCTTCATGCTCCGCAACGCCGGCATGAACGCGCTCGTGCCCGACCAATTTCCACCCGCGACCTTCCCGACCACCTATGCCCTGAAGGACATTGGCTACGCGCTGGACCTCGCGGCCGAGCGATCACTCGCACTGCATGGGGCCGAGGCTACGCGCACGCTCCTGAAACGGTCGCTCGCTGCCGGCTTCGCCGAGGACTATTATCCCGTCTTCATCAAGACGATCGAGCAGCCGGCAAGCGGCGCGCCATGAGCGGCATCACGCGCGCGGAAGCGCAAGCCGCCTACCCCCCATTATGCCTCCTCATCGGCGGCACTTGGATCGGTGCCGATGACAGAGAGACGCAGCCCGTCTTCGATCCCGCCACCGGCGCGCGGCTCGGCTCCGTCCCCATGGCGACCACGGACGATGTCGAGGCGGCGATCGCCGCCGCCGCCGACAGCTTCGACCGGTGGCGCAGGACGCCAGCCGCCGAGCGAAGCCGGCTGCTGCGCAGCGCGGCGGCGCACATCGGATCACGCCGATCGACCATCGCGGGGCTCATCGCGCTGGAACTGGGCAAGCCGCTCGCCGAAGCCCACCGCGAAGTCGACCTTGCCGGCGAAATGTTCGAATGGGCCGCCGAGGAGGCGCGTCGCCTCTATGGGCGCATCATCCCGCCGCGTGGGGCGGAGCTGCGCGTTTCGACGGTGCGGGAGCCGGTGGGACCCGCCGGCGCGGTCAGCGGCTGGAACGCGCCGGCGGTCACGCCCGCGCGCAAGCTGGCTTATGCCCTTGCCGCGGGCTGCACCGTCGTGCTCAAACCGAGCGAGGCGACGCCGGCGGTCGCACAGGCGCTGGTCGCCGCGCTGTGCGACGTGGGTGTGCCGGAAGGTGTCGTCAACATGGTGTTCGGCGATCCGGCTGGCGTCGTCGGTCAGATGGCGGATCATCCGGCGCTGCGGGTGTTCAGCTTCACTGGCGGCACGGAAATTGGACGCCAGTTGTCCGCGCGGGCCGCGCTGACGCTGAAACGGACGGTGTTCGAGCTCGGCGGCCACGCTCCGGTGCTCGTCTGCGATGACGTGGATGTCGAGGCGCTCGCCCTCGGGGCGGTGGCAGCGAAGTTCCGCAACGCCGGCCAGGTCTGCGTGTCGCCGACCCGCTTCCTCGTTGCGCAACCGGTATACCAGCGGTTCGCCGACGCCTTCACGGCTGCCGCCGCGGCGTTAAGGGTCGGTGATCCGTTCAGTCCCGAGACCCAGATGGGACCAGTCCAGAACCGCCGCAGGATCGACGCCTGCGACGCGCTCGTCGCTGACGCACGGGCGCGCGGCGCGGCGCTGCTGACCGGCGGCGAGGCATTGGAAAGGAACGGCACATGGTATTCGCCCACCGTGCTCGCCGACGTGCCGGCCGACGCTCGCATCGTTAACGAAGAGCCGTTCGGCCCCGTTGCGGTTCTAAACGCCTTTGACAGCATCGGCGAGGCGATCGCCGAGGCGAACCGCCTCCCGTTCGGACTGGCCGCCTATGCCGCCACCAACGACCTGCGCATCGCGGAACGGCTCGCGCGTGACGTCGAGGCGGGGACGCTCGCCATCAATCACTGGGCGGCGTCGTTCCCGGAAACGCCGTTCGGCGGCGTCAAGCAGAGCGGCATCGGCCGCGAAGGTGGCAGCGAGGGTGTCGATGCGTTTCTGCAGACCCGCCTGATCAGTGTGGCGGCCTAGGCATGGTCGAGCTCGTCGCCCCGACTGATGCCACGTGCTATCCAGAGCGCGCAGCGTTCCGCCTGCTGTTCACCGACATCGACAGCCTGAAGCACGTCAACAACGTCGCGATAGCCCGCTACTTCGCGGAAGGGCGCGTCGTGTTCGACACCGAAGTGCTCGGCGAGGATCTGGTCGAAGAAAGCGCGAAGGGGCATGCGTTTGTCATCGCCCGGGTCACGATCGACTATATCGCCGAAGCCAGGCATCCCGGCACGATCGAGGTGCATACGGGCTGCGCTGCGATCGGGCGATCGTCGTTCGCGCTGGCGCAGGCGCTGTTCCAGTATGACCGGTGCGTCGCCGTATCGCGGACGACATTGGTCCATCGCGCCGGCGGCAAGCCCTCGCCCCTGCCCGACGTGCTGCGCATCAGGCTGGCCGCGCGCGCCATGACGGAGAGCTGATGACCATGCCAAGTATCGCTTCCACCGAAAGGCGGGGATGATGGATTTCAGCTTCTCGGAAGAGCAATGCGCGTTTCGCGAAAGCGTCGCCCGCTTCGCGCGCGATCACCTTGCGGCCGACGCGCTGCAACGCGCGCACGACCCGCATTTCTCGTTCGAACTCGCCAGACTGCTGGCGGCACAGGGGCTGCTCGGCCTCCTGCTCGGCGAGGAGGATGGCGGCGCCGGGGGGACGCTGCTGGACGCCGTGATCGCGATCCAGGAACTGGCCCTAGTCTGCCCGAAGAGCGCCGACGTGGTCCAGGCGGGCAATTTCGGCGCAATCCGGACCTTCGCCGAATACGCGACCGCGGAGCAGAAAACGCGCTACCTGCCCGGCCTGTTGGCGGGCGAGACCCTGATCGGCCTCGGCATGAGCGAGCCGGGCGCCGGGTCGGCGGTGACCGAACTGCAGACCAGCGCCCGGATCGACGGCGATGCCATCGTCCTGAACGGCAGCAAGGTGTTCTCGACGCACAGCGCCGACGCGACGGTCTATCTCGTCTATGCCCGCTTCGGCCCGGGCACCGGTGGGATCGGCTCGATCCTCGCGGACCGCCACGCGCCCGGGCTGAGCCTCGGCAAGCCGTCGCTGTTCATGAGCGGCGAGCAATGGTGCCAGCTCTATTTCGAGGACTGCCGCGTGCCGGTCGGCAACCTGCTCCTCGGCGAGGGTGGCTTCAAGCGGCAGATCACCGGGTTCAACGTCGAGCGCATCGGCAATGCGGCGCGTTCGCTGGCGGTCGGGCGGCACGCGTTCGAGATCGCGCGCGCGCACGTGCTCGAGCGGCGCCAGTTCGGGCGGCCGCTTGCCGAATTCCAAGGTCTGCAATGGCAATTCGCGGAGGTGGCCGCCGGGCTGGATGCCGCGCAGCTGCTCCTATACCGGGCCGCTTCGAGCGAGAACTTGCCCGCCGCCTACGACACGGCGGTCGCGAAGCTGCTGTGCAACCGGGCCGGCTTCGACGCCGCCAATCTCGCGGTGCAGGCGATGGGCGGGCTCGGTTACAGCCAGGAGAGCCTTGTCGAATATTGCTTCCGCCGCACCCGCGGCTGGATGATCGCGGGCGGCTCGACCGAAATGCTGAAGAACCGCATCGCCGAAGGTGTGTTCGAGCGCCGGTTCGACCAGCGACGGACGTGACGCGCATCCCAAGCATTCTGCGGCCGCGCAGCGTCGCGCTGGTCGGCGCGTCCGACGAGCCGGCTAAGACGACCGCCCGACCTCTCGCCTTCCTACGCCGGAGCGGGTTTGCGGGACCAGTCTATCCGGTGAATCCAGCGCGGTCGACCGTCATGGGCGAGCGGGCTTGGCCATTGCTCGCCGCCTTGCCCAAGCGCCCGGATCATGTCTTCATCCTGACCCCGACAGACCGAGTCGCCGCCGCCCTCGCCGAATGTGTTATGCTTGGCGTGCCGGTCGCCACCGTCTTGGCCGGCGGCTATAGCGAGCAGGGCGAAAGCGGACGCGTCCGCGAGGACGAGCTCCGGGCGATCCTCTCGCGCGGCGCCACCCGGCTGCTCGGCCCGAACAGCATCGGCCTCGTCCACGTCGCTTCGGGGCTGACGCTCACCGCCAATGCGGCGTTCGCCGAGGACACGCTGCCTAAGGGCGGCGTGTTCGTCGCCTCGCATTCGGGGAGCATGATCGGCGCTTTGCTCTCGCGCGGCAAGGGACGAGGCATCGGCTTTGCCGGGTTCGCGTCGGTTGGGGCCGAGCTCGATCTGTCGTTGGGGGAGGTCTGCGCTGCGGCGGTCGAGGACGAGACGGTCACCTGTTTTGCGCTGTTTCTCGAGTCCATCCGCCGCGGTCGTGACCTGCATCGCTTCGCCTTGCGCGCCGCCGAACTCGGCAAGCCGATCGTCGCCTACAAGCTGGGTCGGTCGGCGCAGGGCGCGCAGCTTTCGCAGTCGCACACCGGGGCGATTGCCGGCGAAGACGGGATCGCCGACGCCTTCCTTCGTGGGATCGGTATCGCGCGGGTCGATACGCTGGACGCCTTGCTCGAAGCGACCGCGCTGCTCACCCGGCTGCCCGCGCCAAGGGCCTGCGGAGAAGGCCGAGTGTCGGTCGTGTCGACCACCGGCGGCGGCGCCGCGATGGTGGTCGATCAGCTC
>CAXTNG010000029.1:12902-19289 GCA_964245475.1 uncultured Sphingomonas sp.
CAGCTCGGCGTGCGTGGCATCGACGTCATCCCGCCGTCGGCAGAAACGAAAGCCGCTTTGTCGGCGAACGGCGCGGCGGTGGGCGAAGGCGCAGTGGTGGACCTGACGCTCGCCGGCACCCGTCCCGACGTCATGGCCGCGGCGCTTGAAGTGCTGACGTCGGATCCGCGCTCCGATCTCGTCATCGCGGTCGCGGGTTCCTCGGCACGCTTCCAGCCGCACCTGCTCGTGCCGCCGATCGTGGCGGCCGCCGAAGGGGCCAAGCCGCTCGTCGCTTTCGTTACCCCAGATGCGCCGGAAGCGCTCGACGCCCTCGCCGCCGCAGGCGTGCCGAGCTTCCGCACGCCCGAGGCATGCGCCGACGCCATCGCCGCATCGCTCAGGCGACATCCGCCAAAGCCATTGCCGTCGCTGATCGCCGCAGGGGCAGAACGGCAACTCGACGAAGCGGAAAGCTACGCGCGCTTGGCGGAGCTAGGGATCGACGCCGCTGCGCACCGGGTCGTGGCGCCGTCCGCCCCCGCCTCGCCGCTCGGCTATCCGGTCGCCGTCAAGCTGCTCTCGGAGACCGTAGCGCACAAGACCGAGCTTGGCGGCGTCGTTCTGAACATCGCCGACGATCACGCCTTTCGCGCAGCGGCACACCGCCTAGGCGCGTTGGCACCCCGATTGCTGGTGCAGTCGATGGTGACCGGGGTCGGCGAGGTGTTGGTCGGTTTCCATCGTGACGCGGACGCCGGTCCGATCATCCTGCTCGCCGCCGGCGGGGTCACCGCTGACCTGCTCAAGGATCGCTCCATCCGGCTGGCGCCGGTCGCGATCGACGAAGCGCACGCGATGATCGCAGAGGTCCGCTCTCTTACCGCCTTGTCGGGCTATCGCGGCCGCCCGCGCGGAGATCTGAACGCCCTTGCCGAGACGATCGTTGCCCTGTCGCACGCCGGGGAGGAGATCGTGGCAGCGGAGATCAACCCACTGGTCGTGCTCGTCGACGGCGTGGCTGCCGTCGACGCCGTCGTCCGCGTATCCGTGGCTGCCTGACCCATTCCGGCCAGCCGATCGCACTGGGTGATCGAGGTTAGTAGGCATCCGTCGATAAGCCGATGACGGCCGATGGGCCGGACAAGCGTCCACGCATGCGCTCTGACGCAATCATCGTCCAGCCGATACCTTCCCGCCAATCGATGGAGAGGCGCGATGGCGAGAAAGTATGTGATGGCGAACGGGAGCGACGGCCGCTCCGACATCTTGATCGGGAAGGACGTGCCCGCCGAGGGGGCGATCGACTTGTGGATCAACTTCGAGACTCCGGCAGACCTGTCGTCGGCGGCCGACCCGACCGAGGGCAGGACGTTGCTGCACGAACCGCCGCGCGGCGGGGCGCTGTTCCGCACCGTCACCTTCCCGCGCGCGCTGAACGACGTCACGCCCGAGCAGATGCTGCAGCTGCACCAGGGCCTCAACAGCGAGCATGTGCCCACGTTGGACGAACTGCGCGCGGCCAAGCACCCGACCATGCACAGCACTGATTCGCTCAATTACTTCGTCCTTGTCTCCGGACGGCTGTGGATGCTGTCGGAAGAGGGAGACGTGCTGCTCGAGCCCGGCGATTTCGTGATCCAGCAGGGGTGCATGCACGGCTGGCGCGTCGAGAGCGAGGAGCCCGCGGTGCTGGCCTGCGTGCTGATCGATGCGCAACGGCCGCCGGAGGGACTTCAGCCGCCCAGATAGCAGCGCCGCGCGGTGCGGTACATGACCGCGTCGAGCGCGTCGGCGCCGATCCCCGCCAGCGTGGCCAGGGTGGCGTCATAGGTGTCGCGGTAGCTGCCCGCGACGAGTGCGACCGGCCAATTGCTCGCGAACAGCATCCGGTCGGGGCCGAACAGCTCCAGCGCGCGGTCGACATAGGGCTGCACGTCGGACGCGCGGGTGCGGCCCATGAAGGTCGCCCAGCCGGAATGTTTTAGGAAGACGTTCGGGTGGCGGCTGAGTGCCGCGACCGCCTCGGCCCAAGGCTCGAAGGCGTCGCGCGACCGCAGGTCCGGCTTGCCCAGATGATCGATGACGAGGCGGATGTCAGGCACCGCGTCCGCCAGCCGCAGCGCCAGCCCGAGAGTGGTGTAGTCCGGGAAATGCAGGTCGAGGGCCAGCCCGCGCTCCGCTAGCAGCCGCACCGATGGCAGGCAGCGGTCGCTCGCCAGCACGTCGCCATCGGGCGCCCAGAGATGGTTGTTGCGGATGCCGACGAGCTTGCCCGTGAAGCGATCGAGCTGCCGCTCGGTTTCCGCCGCGGATTGCAGGGTGGCCCAGCCGACCACGCCGAGCACGCTCGGCTGGGCGGCGGCGATCTCCAGCAGCATCGCGGTCTCGTCCGGCGTGGTGCAAGCCTGCATCAGGATCACCTCGCCGACCTGGGCGTGATCGAGCTCGTCCCGGAGCGACGACCAGTCGAAGTCGCGGCGCACGATGTCCCAGCTCGACGGACGGTCGGCGAGCCACGCCATCCACGGCGAGGCGTAACGCCAGACATGGACGTGCGTGTCGATCACCCGCGCTGGCCGGGGTAGCGCGACGGCCGAAGCTTCGGGTCGATCCCGGACAGCGGCCGTCACAGGGCAAGCGCCGTGAAACGAAGTCCCGATGCGCTCATTCCGCCGCCCCTCCGTTGCCGCTCGCCCGGCCGGAAACGGACGTCGCAATGCTCTTGAAGGTTCAGGTTAGGCGGGTGGCCCGGACGCTCAAGGCGTTGCTGCGGACGCTCGTCCTCACATCCTTAGGCTCGCCTACGCGTCGGCGTTCACAATGCCGGCATGGCAGAAGTCGACGATCATCCGGGTGAGCTCGTCGGCGGTCATACCGTTGTCTGGCGGTAGCAGGCGATCATACCAGCCGTATTGCATCTGTTCGGAGAAGGCCGTCATCACCACGAACGAGAACAGCCACACCGCCCGCCCGCGGTTCAGCTCTGGCCGAGCCGCCATGATCCGTCCGATCCAGCGGTCGGCGACCTTGGCGATCCAATCCGGCGCATTGGTCGACCCGCTATGGACGTCGAGCGCGACGCATTCGCGCAACAAGCGCAGGCTCAGCGCGGACCGTTCCTCGCCGATACTGCGCTTGACGACTGGATGGACGAAGGCATGCAGCACGGCGCGGAGCGTCGGCTGGCCGTCTTGCGTGTCCGCCGCCTCCCGCAGCAGCAGCTCGCGCTCCGCGTTCACCTGCTTCCAGATCGAGGCCTTGAGTTCGTTGAGCAGGTCGAGCTTGGAGCCGAAATAGCGGTCGATCGTGCTGAGCGGAACGCCGGCGTAGTTGGCGATGTCGCGCAGCGACGTGCCCTCGAACCCATGCTGCGAGAAGAGCGTGAGCGCGCTCTCCTCCAGGCGCGTGATCGTCTCGCACTTGGATCGGCTGGCCGCGGCCGGCGGCACAGGCTTGAGCACGGCCAGCGAGCTCATCAGCCAGCGGTCCGAGAATGGCAATTACGTTTGAAACTGGTCTGCGCCAAGCGTACTCTCCACCGGGTTTCTGCTCGAACCCTGGCTGGAAAGCTACATCAGAACCGGCGCGCTGTCCACTGCGGCGACGATGCGGTTGCGCAGCACGCCGACGCCATCGAGCTCGAGCTCGACCGTGTCGCCGAGCGCCAGCCGCCGCTCCAATTCGAGCCCGCAGCCGCTCAGCACCGTGCCCGAACCGATCACCTCGCCCGCGAGCAGCGGCCGGTCACGGCTGAGCTGCTCGATGGCGTCCTCGAAACTGTGGTGCATGCTGCCGGTAGTGCCTCGCGACCAGGTCTCGCCGTTGACCCGCGCCGTCATGCGCAGCGCATAGGGATCTGGCACCTCGTCCGCTGTCAGGATGCACGGCCCGAGGCTATTGGCGAAATCCTTACCTGCGCCCGGCCCCAGCCCGGCTTCCATGAAGGGAAACTGCAGGTCGCGTGCCGACCAGTCGTTGAATAGGGTATAGCCGAAGATGTGGGCACGGGCCCGATCCGGTGCGATGTTGGCGCCGGGCGTGCCGACGACGCAGGCCCATTCCAGCTCGTAATCGATCCATTCCGACGCGCGTGGCCACGGCACATCCTCGTCCGGGCCGAACATGTGCGCATGGTCGGCGTTGTAGTAGATCACCTGCTCGCGGAAGCGCGGGCTCATGGTCCGGCCGACCTTGCCCAGCGCGGCCTCCATATGCTCGAGGAACAGGCTGCAGTCGCGCAGCCGCACCGGCCGCGGCAGCGGGCAGGTCAGCCGAGCGTCAGCCCGGATGGCCGACGCCGGCGCGGTCCGCACCAGCTCGCGCGCGGCATCCCATTCCGCCTTGCCGCCTTCGATCAGCGCCTGGATTGAGGCGGGTGCCGACCGCCCCGCCAGCGCACCGGCCGCGACCAGATCCAGCACGCCACCCTCGACCAGCGCGCCGGGCTGCTCGCGGCCGTCCTCGATGAACGTTACCAGCTTCATTCCGCAACTCCCGCCCAATCCGCCCGCAGCCGTTTCTTGTCGACCTTCCCGAACCGGGTCATCGGCAGCGCATCGACGAGGCGGATTTCCTTGGGCACCTTGTAGGCGGACAGCCGGTTCTTCAGCGCGGCAACCAGCACGGCCGGGTCGGTGGTGACCGACGCCACCACCACGCCCACCACGCGCTCGCCCCAGTCGATGTCGGGCATCCCGATCACCGCGGCGTCGCGCACCGCCGGCTCTTGACGCAGCGCGTTCTCGACCTCTGCGGAATAGACGTTCAACCCGCCGGTGATGATCATGTCCTTGGCGCGGTCGACGAGGAACAGGTAGTCGTCCGCGTCGAAATAGCCCAGGTCGCCGGTGCGCAGCCAGCCGCCGTCGATCGGACTCTCGACACCCGGTTCCGGCTCGAAATAGCCCTGCATCACATAGGGGCAACGCACCGCGACCTCGCCGACCGCATCGCCGTCACGGCCGTCGATGCGGACCTCCGCGAAACTCACCGGCCGGCCGCACGAGCGCAGCAGCGCGGGCCGCGCGTGATCGTCCTTGGTGAGGCGGGTGATAAAGTTAGGGCATTCCGACTGGCCGTAAAGCTGGATGAACACGTCGCCGAAACGCCGGCGCAGTCCTTCCAGCCGGGACGGGTCCATCGGCGCGGCACCGTAGACGATCGTCCGGACAGCATTGGGGACGGGTGAAATGACGGCCTGGTCGAGCAGGCGGTAGAGCATGGTGGGCACCGCGAAAGTCCAGGTAACGCCGGCGGCGACGTGGTCGGCGAAACCTGCGGCGTCGAACCGGGCGGCGAGCTCGAGCCGGGCGCCTTGGAACAACCCGGCCTGGGCGAACCAGCCCGCCGAATGCGGGAGCGGCGTGGCCAGCAGCATAACCTCGTCGGGCGCGATCTCGCCATTGACGACGTGCGACAGCAGGCACGTGCCGAGCGGACCGTCGCGATGGAGGATACCCTTGGGCCGACCGGTGGTGCCGCCGGTGTAGACGATCACTGCGGGACGTTGCGGATCGCGCGGCCGGTCGGGAAAGCCGGCGTCGGCGCCAATCACGTCGCGCCAGCGCACGGCGGCTGTGTTTCGGTCCGTCCCGCCGACTTGGATATGAAGCAGCCCCTTCCGGCGGGGGTCGCCAACCGCCTCCGCGATCACGCAGCGTGCCCCGGAATGGCCGAGGCAATAGTCGACCTCCGCCGCCGACATCATGTCGCTCAGCGGAACCTTGATCCCGCCCAGCTTCAGGATCGCCAGATCCGCCACCAGATATTCGAGCCGGTTCGCCAGATTGATCGCCACCGCGTCGCCCGCGGCGAGGCCGCGACCCGCCAGGAAGCCGGCGAGCCGGGTCGAGAGCGCGTCGAGCTCGGCGTAGCTCGTGGCCCGTCCTTCGTGCGAGACCGCTGTCCGCATCCCGTGCAGCCGGACGGCGCGCAGCAACAAATCACTCAGGCAGGCCGTGGTCATCGCGTCCTCTCCGCAGGACCGTCTCGCCCGGCGCCCGGTTAGTCTGTCGCCCGACGCTCGGCGACTGGCTTCCGCCGTCCCCAAAGGAAACCGGGGCCGGCAGTCAGGCGACAGACCGCCCTATAACGCCCAGGCGGGACCGGGGTGGAAGTCGGCGCGTGTGGACGATTGTCCCGTTGGATCTGGACAGGACGCCTGTCCCCCCTTTGCCCTGTCCCGACGGGCGTTCCGGGCATAGCCGGTGGATCGGTCGCAACACCGACCGGCAGGGGAGTCAGCGGTGGCGGGATATCAGGATGGCGTGCAGGATCTCGGCAACGGGCTGTTCGCCTATATGCAGGACTGCAATCAGGGGTCGGGCTGGGGCTGGAGCAACTCCGGGCTTATCACCGACGGCGACGAATCGCTGCTGATCGACACGCTGCGCGACGAGCGGCTGA
>CAXTNG010000030.1:0-14528 GCA_964245475.1 uncultured Sphingomonas sp.
GGTCGCACTCGGCATCGACCAGCGCCTCGGTCCGCGCGAAGCCCTTGTCGCCCACCGTCGTCGCCGCCGCCACCCGCAGCCGTCCCGCCGCGTCCTTGGTCGCATCGGGGTAGGTCACCGCCTTCTCGATGTCCTTGACGGTAATCAGCCCTACGCAGCGATAGGCGTCGTCGACCACCAGCAACTTCTCGATGCGCCGCTGGTGGAGCAGCCGCCGCGCCTCCTCCTGCCCGACGTCGGTGGAGACGGTGGCCAGGTTCTCGTGCGTCATCAGCTCGGCGACGGGCTGGCTGGGGTTGGCCGCGAAGCGCACGTCACGGTTGGTCAGGATGCCGACCAGCCTGCCGTTCGCCTCGACGACGGGAATGCCGCTGATCCGGTTCTCGAGCATCAGCGCGCGCGCCTGCGCCAGCGTCGCGGTCGGCGCGATGGTGATCGGGTTGACCACCATCCCGCTCTCGAAGCGCTTGACCCCGCGCACCGCCGCGCACTGCTCCTCGACCGACAGATTGCGGTGGAGCACACCGATCCCACCGAGTTGCGCCATGACGATCGCCATGCTGCCCTCGGTCACCGTGTCCATCGCCGCCGACAGCATCGGGATGTTGAGCGACACGCCGCGGGTCAGCTGGGTGCGCGTGTCCGCCTGGCTCGGCAGCACGTCGGACTCGCCCGGGTACAGCAGGACATCGTCGAAGGTGAGGCCGAGGCGGATGTCCATGAAGCTGCCGAGTCCGTTAAGGAGTGGCGGGCCATGTAACCGCGTGCGCGCCGAACCGCTAGGCCCTCTGCCGGACTCCCAACCCGTTCGTGCTGAGCGAGGTCGAAGCACCTGGGATGAGAGGCCCCCTTCGACGCCGCCTGCGGCGTCGCTCAGGACAGGCTTCGACTTCGCTCAGAGCGAACGGAAGTGGTGCAACCCGACGCCCCCTGCTAACCTTACCTCATAACGGAGGAACCCATGGCCCTGACTGCCGCAGCCCTCGCGCTCGCGCTGGTGCTCTTCTACCTGTTCACCTCGATCAAGATCGTCCGCCAGGGCTATCAATATACGATCGAGCATTTCGGCCGCTACACGACGACCGCGGCGCCCGGCTTCAATTTCTATCCGTCGTTCTTCTATCGCGTCGGCCGCAAGGTGAACATGATGGAGCAGGTGATCGACATCCCCGGGCAGGAGATCATCACCAAGGACAATGCGATCGTCGCGACCGACGGCGTGGTCTTCTTCCAGGTGCTCGACGCCGCCAAGGCGGCCTATGAGGTGTCCGACCTCTACACCGCGCTGATGCAGCTGACGACGACCAACCTGCGCACGGTGATGGGCTCGATGGACTTGGACGAGACGCTGTCCAAGCGCGACGAGATCAACGCGCGCCTGCTCTCGGTGGTCGATCACGCGACGGTGCCGTGGGGGGTCAAGATCACCCGCGTCGAGATCAAGGACATCCGCCCGCCGGCCGACATCGTCTCCGCCATGGGCCGGCAGATGAAGGCGGAGCGCGAGAAGCGCGCCAACATCCTTGAGGCGGAGGGCACTCGCGCCTCGGAGATCCTCCGCGCCGAAGGGCAGAAGCAGGCGCGCATCCTGGAGGCCGAAGGCCGCCGCGAATCTGCCTTCCGCGACTCCGAGGCGCGCGAGCGCGCCGCGGAGGCCGAGGCAAAGGCGACGCAGGTCGTCTCCGACGCGATCGAGGCGGGCGGAACGCAGGCGATCAACTATTTCATCGCGCAGAAATACGTCGAGGCGATCGGCAAGTTCGCCACCAGCCCCAATTCCAAGACCATCCTGTTCCCGGTCGAGGCGACGCAGTTGATGGGCACGCTCGGCGGCATCGGCGAGCTCGCCAAGGAGGCGCTCGGCACGCCGTCGGCAGCGAAACCCGTGGCGGAGGAGAAGCGCAGCGCTCTAGGCCTGCCGCGAAGCTGACATGAGCGACTCGGGCTGGTGGCTGCTCGCGGCGTTGGCGCTCGGCATCGCCGAGCTGCTCGTGCCCGGCGTGTTCCTGGTCTTCCTGGCCATCGCCGCCGCGATCACCGGTGTCGCGCTGCTCGCGCTCGACCTGCCGCTGGCGGCTCAGCTCGCCTGCTTCGGCGTTTGGAGCGTCGTCGCGGTCCTGATCGGCCGCCGCTGGTACGCCGATTACCCGGTCGCCTCCGACGCCCACCTCAACGACCGCGCCAGCCGCCTGATCGGGCAAGTGGTCGAGGTGGAGAGTCCGCTGACCGAAGGCCAAGGCCGCGTCCGCGTCGGCGACGGCAGCTGGCCTGCCCGCGGGCCGGATGCGGTCACGGGCGAGCAGATGCGGATCGTAGCGGTCGATGGCGGCGTGGTCGTGGTGGAGCCAGCAGAAAGACGAGCTCCTTCTTAGCCCAATCCTGTTCGCGGGAGAGGGAATGTGCAGCATCGGGTAGTGTTTCAGTTGAAACGCGCCGTCCGAAGTCGCGGTCGGCGATCAGCGCCGTAAAGCGACCCGCCGGCGCCTCGATCAGCGCAGGCGCCATGGCCATGTCGTTGGTGTCGCCGGGCGAGATCAGCAAGACGCGCGGTCGGCCCCCCGCATCGCTCAACCAGGCCGCTTGCCGGGGCCACCATCGCCTCCGCTCACGCAGATGCGCTGGATCGGCACAGCCCAGCTCACGCAAGCTGATCGCGTACGGAGCCTAGCTCTGCTGACCGCCCTAGCCGCCGCCGCGTAGCGGGGTGACGGCGTCGCGCCCGAACTGCATGATGAGTTCGCCAATCTCGCGCGCCTGGGCCATTGATCGGGTGCCCTGCTCGCGCAGATAGTCGCCCTGGATGCGCATCACGTCCGATAGATCCTTGGCTGCCGCGGCCTCGCGCATCGCGGCGAAGGCCTCGCGGGCGTTCTGCTCGGCCTGGTCGATCATCTTGACGCCGATCGTCGAATTGCCCTCCACGAATTTTTGCCCCGACGCCTTGAGCGCCTCGCCGGCGCGCTGAGCCGGCTCCACGACCTTGTCCTGGAAGGTCTGACGCGCCTGCTCGGCGCCCGCGCGGAGCTTGTCGGTCGCGTCCTTGGCGGCGTTGGCGACGCGGTCGGTAGCTGACTTGCTCGCGTTGGCGGCCTGGTCGATCCCGTCCTTGGCATCGTCTGGCATGGTTCAAGCTCCTTTGCTGCGGCGTGCCCGGACCTTGACGGCGGGCTTGTTGTCGTTCCCTTCAACCGGCGGGGCGGGCGTTGGTTTCACTACCGCAACCTTCATCGCCTCGAAAGTGGCGCGAAGCGCTGCGGCATAGGAGTCCGGATCGGGCATCATCGCGCGATCGCTGGTGAACGAGATCGCGATCGTCTCGCCATAGCTGTAGATGGTGTTGATCAGCCCCATGCCGTCGAAGACCGGCCCGGTGCCATACATCGCCACCATCCTCGCACCCGCAAAGTAGAGCGGCACGCGGCTGCCCGGGACATTGGTGACCACGCAATTGTAGATCGGGGCATGCGCGTTGGCGGCGCCGACACGGGTGTAGAGCCGCGCCGCCAACCCGGCGAGGCCGGATGGGATGAGCTGGCTGTAGTCGGAGAGGTTCCTGGCGCCGACGGCGTTGGTCATCGCCTTCGAGTTCACCGCCTCGTCGTGGACGAAGCGGAGCCGCTCGATCGGGTCCTCGATCTGCGTGCCAAGGCCGACCACCATCGCCGAGACCTGGTTGCCGAGCGACGCCTTGTCGCCCTCGCCGCGCACCGAGATCGGCGCCATGGCGGTGAGCGTGTCCTTGGGCAGCTGGCCCTTGTCGTTGAAGTAGCTGCGCAGCGCCCCGCCGACGATCGCGAGGATGACGTCGTTGACGGTCGCATCGGGCACCGCCTCCTTGATCGCTCGGATGTCGGCCAGCCTGAACGGAACGGCGTCCCATACCCGGTGCGCGGACACCTTTCCGTTGAGGCTGGTCTTGGGCGCAGGACGGGCGTTGCGGACGCTGACGTCCCCCTTCACCGCCTGGCTGCCGAGCTTGGCGAGGCCGGGGAGCGAGCGGCCGATCGTCTCCATGACGCGCATCGGCTGGACGAGGCTGTTGAGGTAGCTGCGGGTGAGCAGGTCGGCGACCTTGGGCATGTTCTCGGGGCGCCAGTCGTCGCTGGCCTGGCGCGGCGCCATCGACGCGTCGAGATCGTGGACTGCCGCGGACATCTCGACTCCCGACATGCCGTCGATCGCGGCGTGATGGACCTTGGAGACCAGCGCGAAGCAGCCGGGGGACAGGCCCGCGACGTTGTCGAGGCCTTCGACGATCGTGAACTCCCACAGCGGCTTGCTGAGGTCCATCGGGCGGGCGTGGAGGCGCGCGACCTGGATGCAGAGCTGGCGCCAGTCGCCGGGCTTGGGCAAAGCGATGTGGCGGACGTGGAACTCGATGTCGAACTCCGGGTCCTCGATCCAATATGGATGATCGAGGTCGAAGGGCACGCGGACGAGGCGCTGGCGGAACGAGCGGGCGCCGGATAGGCGGCTCCGGATGAACCCGAGGATGTCCTTGAACCGGACGAAGCCGCCGGGCGCGGTGGAGGGGTCATAGATCCCGACCGAGCCGATGTGCATCGGCGTGTGCGGCGTCTCCAGATAGACGAAGGACGCGTCCATCGCGGACAATTGCTGCATCGGCCTCTCCTGCGCTCGGGCGGCGCTCCGACACATGCTGGACCTAGCAAAGGTCCCGTGCAAGCGCTTAAGGCAGAGGCATCGTCCGCCTAAGTTGACACCAGGTTGACGCTATCCGCACCGTCCTCCCTAAGGTGAGACCGTCGACAGCGACGCCCCTCCGCATGCGGCCTAGCAGCATCGATCCGTGTAGGACAGCGACCAAACGGCTACTTCCCGAAGCCGAAGACGTCCTGGTGGAAGCGGCCTTGCTCGATCAGGGCGTTGAGCCATTCGGAGCCCTGGGCGTGCTCGTCGCCCGCCTGCTGCATCTGGATGCGGATCAGGGTGTCGCGGACGGCGGGAGCCATGTGCTTGCCGTCGCCGCAGAGGTAGATGGAGGCGCCGGCCCCGAGCATGGCCCAGACGCGCTCCTGCTCGGCCCAGAGCGCGTCCTGGACGTATTTCCACGGGTGCGTCTCGACGGCGGAGAAAGCGAGGAGCAGGTCGACGAGGCCGTCGGCTTGCCAGCGCTCCATCTCCTCGCGGCAGAGCCAGTCGTGGTCGGGGTGGCGGCAGCCGAAGACGAGGAGCGACGTGGCGACCTCCTCCCCCGCCGCCTTCTGTGCGGCGCGTTCCTGGAGAAAGCCGCGCAGCGGCGAGAAGCCGGTGCCGGGGCCGATCAGGATCATCGGCACCGATGCGTCTTCCGGCGGCGCAAAGGGCGGGTTGGGGCGGCGGATATAGCCGAAGACCTGGGTGCCGGGCGCGACGGCCGCCATGTAGCTGCTGGCAAAGCCGCGGTGCTCGCCCAGACCTGACCAGGCGGGGGCGACGCTGGTGCCGACGATGAGGTCGGCGATCTCGGGCTCGACGAGCGGGCTGGACGCGATCGAGTAGAAGCGGGGGCTGATCGGCGCGGACAGTTCGACGAGGCTGTCGAGACCGAGCTCGGCGGCAGGGTGCGCGTCGAGCAGGTCGAGCAGGGTCGTGCGTTTGGCGGTGAGCGCCTCGAACGCCGCGTCGTCGATGGCGGCGAGCCTCTGCCTCGTATCGGGGCAGCGGGTCTGCGCTGCCAGGGCGGTGACCGAACGGCGCGAGACCGGGTCGGACAGCTCGACGAAGTCGGCGAGCAGCTGTGCCACGGTGACGGCGCGGCCCACCGGCAGGTGGCGGAAGCGGTTGCCCTGCCCTTCGACCTGGAGGATGGCGCAGCCGTCGAGGTCGAGGCGGCGGAGTGCGCGGTCGACCAGCTCGGGGCGGTTGCGCGCGTATACGGCGATATGGTCGCCGGTGTGGTAGCGCTGGCCTTCAGGCAGGCGGAGGCGGATCAGGCGGGTCAAACGCGTCGTCGGCCAAACTGCGCCGTCACCCTCACCCTTCCCGCCGCCTTCGGCGGCTCCTTTCCCTCTCCCAGAGGGAGAGGGAGGGAGGCGCGTAGCGCCGGAAGGGTGAGGGTGAACCAACTCTTCGTTCGCAACTATCTCCAGGCGCTGCGCGTGCGCCGGGAGCGCGGCGGCGCGGGTCTCGGTTGCGTCGACAGGCTTGAGGGTGAGCGTCGCCGGCGCCTCCACCGGCGCGGCCTCGCTGCCGAGTGCGGACCAGAGTGCCCGGACGAAACCGGCGACGGCACCGTCGAAGTCGCCCTGCCCGTCCGCCTCGGCGCGCGGCACGAGGCGAGTGCCGCCGGCCTTCTCGATCGCGGCGTCGATGCGCTTGGGGAAGAGCTGGTAATTGGGCCACTGGCTGTTGCCGACGCCGAGCACCGCGTAACGCGCGCCGCTCCAGTCGGCGTCGTCGAAGGCGCCTGCGTCGAGCGCGCGCTCGACCTCGACCGCGCTATCGGGGGCGCGGCCGTTGTAGGTGGCGGTGACGATGACGACGACCTTGTCCTGCGGCCTGGCGCCGCCCTTGAAGCTCTCGTCCATCGAGCGGACCACCACGTCGAAGCCGTCGACGCGGGCGCGCTCGGCGATCTCCTCGGCGATGTCGCGCGCAGTGCCCAGCGAGGTGCCGTAGAGGACGGCGAACGCCTGGCCGGTGCCCGCAACCGAGGCTACAATTGTGTCCTGCTGCGTCGCGGCGACCGGCGCGGCGGCGATCCGCTCGTGTGGCTGACGCAGCCGGATGCGCATGTGGAAATCGTCGGGCTTGATCGACAGCGTTTCCTTGATGCGCAGCCGGTAATTGTGCGGGTCGCTGATCGCGAAGGAGCGTAGCATCATCGCCATCGCGATCTTGGCCTCGACCATCGCGAACTGGCGGCCGATGCAGGCGCGTTCGCCGTTGCCGAAGGGTTTGTAGGCGTGGGGGTGACGCGCGGCCTCGGCTTCGGGCAGCCAGCGGTCGATGTCGAATTCCTCCGGCTCGTCCCAGGCGGCGGGGCTGCGGTGGAGGCCGGGGGCGAAGACGTTGACCGGGCGGTCCTTGCGCAGCAGCCATTTGCCGCCGACCAGCGTGTCCTCGAACGGCGCGAGGCTGAACGACGGCGCGGTCGGCCAGAGGCGCAGTGCTTCCTTGAGGACGCGCTCGATCACCTCGAGCTTGGCCACCTGCGCGTAGTCCGGGCGGGTGTCGCCGGGGAGCACGCGGTCGACCTCGGCATAGGCCTGCGCCAGCACATGCGGCGTGCGGAGCAGGTGGTGGAAGGCGAAGGTGAGCATGCCGGATGTCGTCTCGTGCCCGGCGATCAGGAAGGTGAGCACCTGATAGCGGATGTTGAGGTCGTCGAGCCCTTCACCCGTTTCGGGATCGACGGCGGTCAGCATGAGGTTCAGCAGGTCGCGGCCATCGGTAGGATGGACGCGACGGTCGGCGATGATGCCGTCGACCAGCGCGTTCATCTCGGCGATGTCGGCTTCGTATTGCGCCTGCGCGCGCTTGGCGAAGCGGTTCTGGATCGGCAGGCGGGTGATCGTGTTGAGCGCCTCCGCCAGCGCGCGGCCGAGCGCGACCAGGAAGCTGTCGAGCTCCTCGCGCTCGAAGCTGTCGAAGCGGTGACCGAAGCCGGCGATCGCGATCGAGTCCAGCGTCAGACGGGTCATGTCGTCGGCGACGAGGACGTCGGTGCCGGAGAGGCGGGTCCATTTGGCGACGAGCTGGTCGCAGACCTCGACGATCATGTCGAAATAGCCGCGCATCGCGCGCTGGCTGAACGCGGGGAGCAGGATGCGATGCGCCTTGCCCCAGTTGGGCTCCTCGCTGAAGGCGGTGAACAGACCGTCGCCGGCGAACTTGCGGACGACGCGCAGGCCCGGGCCGGGCATCTTGCGGAAACGGCTCTCATCGCAGAGCTCGGCGACAAGATCAGGGTGGGTGACGAAGATCGACACGCGGCTGCCGAAGCGGAGCTTGAAGATGCCCTCCGGATAGCGGCGGCTGACGCTGAGCAGGTGGCCGACGAGGCCCGAGCGGGCGATCTGGTGGAGGTGGCCGACGACCGGCAGTCCGGGGGGCGCGGGGATGCTGTGCCGCTCGGTATCCGTGGTCGCCATCAGCCTCTCCCTTTCGGGCACATCACCATAGGCGTCAGTTCGTTGCAATCGCGCGGCCACGCATTGCCAAGCGGATGAGCGGCTGGTCTACTGACCCAATGTCGGGGGACGTTCGCACGATCGCGGATTTGGCACGACTCGCCGGCGTGTCGGCGGGTACGGTATCGCGCGCGCTGGCGGGCAAGGCGCTGGTCAACGAGGTGACCCGCACCCGCATCCAGGCGCTCGCCGCCGAGTACGAATTTCACCCGAACCAGATGGCGAGCCGGCTGCGCACGCGGCGCACCGGGGTGATCGGCGTGGTGGTGCCGCTGGGGCACGAGCGGCGGCAGCACCTGTCCGACCCGTTCTTCATGACCATGCTGGGGTATCTCGCCGACGCGCTGACCGAGAGCGGCTATGATGTCATGCTGTCGCGGGTCATCCCGGATGCGAGCGACTGGCTGGAGCGGATCGTCGATTCAGGGATGATGGACGGGGTGCTGCTGATCGGCCAGTCGGATCAGCTGGCGACGATCGAGCGGGTCGCGGCGCGCTACCGTCCGCTGGTCGTCTGGGGCGCTCACGGCGCCGGCCAGGCGCATTGTTCGGTGGGATCGGACAATCGCGAGGGCGGGCGGCTGCAGGCGCGCCGGCTCGTCGCGCGCGGCGCGAAGCGCATCGTCTTCCTGGGCGACGTGCGGCCGCCGGAGATCGAGGCGCGCTGGGAGGGCGTGCGGGACATCGCCCCGGACGCGGTGCACCTCGACGTGCATCTCGCCTCCGACGTGATGGGCGAGCAGATCGCAGCGCACGTCGAGCGGCTGCGCGGAGCGGATGGCATCGCCGCCGCCTCCGACGTGATCGCGATGACGACGCTGCGCGTGCTCGCCGACGCAGGCGTAGCGGTGCCGGGCGACGTGGCGGTGGTCGGCTTCGACAACCTTCCGCTCGCCGGCTGGACGGTGCCGCGGCTGACCACTGTACGGCAGGACATCGAGCGCGGCGCGCGCGAGATGGTGGCAAAGCTCTTCGCGCGGATCGGCGGCGAGGAGCCGGGCGCGACGGTGATGGCGCCGGTGCTGGTGGCGCGGGATTCGGGTTGAAATAGCGCGATGAGCTTCAAAACGTCACCCCGGCCTTGTGCCGGGGTCCAGGCTGCCGGAAACGATACCGTTAGAGGTTCAAACCGTCGCTCGTCGCACGCTGGACCCCGGAACAAGTCCGGGGTGACGAAGAACCGGACCACTCGCGTCCTATTTCGCCGCGGTCGCCTCGATCTCGACCAGGAAGTTGGGACCGGCCAGCGCCGCGACCTGCACGGTCGAGCGGGCGACCGTGTTGGGGTTGTCGGGTGAGCCGAAGAACATCTTGAAGCCTTCGTTCATACCGGCAAAATCCATCTTGCCGCCGAGCTTGGGGTCGCCCGCGACGAAGACGGTGAGCTTGATGACGTCGGTCATCGCGAAGCCCTTGGCGGCGAGCAGCGCCTTCATCTTGGTGAAGATGCTGATCGTCTGGGTCTTGGTGTCGCCATAGTCGGCCATGGTCATCTGCGCGGGCGGCGTCTTGTTCGCCGGATCGGCCGGCGAGGCGAGCATGCCGCTGAGATAGAGGGTGGTCGCGCCGGGTTTGACGGTCACGCCCTGCAGGATGAGGCCCGGCGGTGTGGCAGTGTGGCGGGTGACGGTCTGCGCGTGCAGGGCGGTGGGCGCAAGCGCGAGCGCGGCGAAAGTCATCAACTTGATCGGCATAGGCTCTCCCTTTCGAAAGGGCCGGGCGCGGACGCCCGGCACGTTGCTTAGAACTTGATTCCGACGCGCCCGTAATAATAGCCCCCGTTGATCCCGTACGGGCTGAAGGTCAGCGGCGCGTCGAGGACGTTGCCGCCGTTGACCAGGGTCGCATTGGTCGTCCCGGGCACCAGCTGGATAGTCGGCGGGCGCTTGTTGAAGACGTTGTTCGCGCCGGCGGTCAGCGTGACGCCCTCGAACACTTCATAGCCGAGCTCGATGTCGCCGATAAAGGCGGTGCCGATGCGCTGCTTGTAGAAGGTGCCTCCGTCGGGCGTCGTAAAGTTGGACGACTTGCCGTAGACCGTGCCGCGCAGCGTCGCGGAGAAGCCGCCAAGCGTGTAGAAGGCCGACGTCACCACCTTCACCCGAGGCGACGCAGTCTCGATGTTGCTGCGTGCGCCGGGATCGAACACGGTCTGGCTCACCGTCTGCCCGGCGGTGTTGACCAGCGGCGGCGCGGCCTTGAGCCTGGTGATCTTGGTCTTGTTGTAATTGGCCGAGACCGTCCAATTGATGCTGCCCGAACCGAGGTCCATCGGGTAGCTCATCACCAGGTCGACGCCGCGAGTGCGGGTGTCCGCGCCGTTGGTGAAGATGTTGATGCCGGTCTGCGTCACCGTCGGGTCCAGCACGTTGCCGTTGGCGATGATCGCGGTCCGGACCAGCGGGAAGTTGAGCGCCTGCCCTGCCGCGTTGACGCCGCCGCCCGAGCTGTAGATCGAGCCGGTGCCGAGGATGCGGTCCTTTATCTTCACCTGATACGCATCGAGCGTGATGGTGAGCTTCGGCGTCGGGCGGATGACGGTGCCGACGCTGAAGTTGGTCGATTTCTCCGGGCTGAGGTTCTGGAAGCCGAGAATTTTCGCCGCCGCCGAATTGGCGGGAAGCTGGACGAAGGCCGACGTGGGCGAGACGTTGGTCGCCGAATAATAGCTTTCCGCCAAGGTCGGGGCGCGGAAGCCGGTGGCGACGGTGCCGCGCAGCGCGAACTGCTCGGACAGGTCGTAGCGGCTGGTGACCTTGAAGATCACCTTGCTGCCGAAGTCGGAATAATGCTCGTAGCGCGCCGCGCCGTCGAGCTTTAAGCCGCTGACCGGCATCGCCGCAACGTCGACGTAGAGCGATTCCGCGGTGCGGGTGTGGATACCCGCGTCCGACGGGCGGAAGCCGGGATAGGACTGGCCGCCCTCCTTGTAGATCGAGCCGGCGTCGCCCGAGCCGATCTCGTACACGTTGCGTCGGTATTCGCCGCCGAAGGCGACGTTGAGCGGCTCGGCCATGCCGGCGTCGAACTGCTTACTGAAATCCGCGTTGGCGGTGAGCTCGCTCGACTTGAAGAAGCCGTCATAGAAGTCGGTGGGGGTGAAGCCGGTATCGGCGTAGAGCGACGCGTTGGCGGAATCGACGGTGTAGATCAGGTTCTTGTCCTGACCGAAGGTTGTCGACAGATCGTAGTGGAAGCCGCTCGCGTCGCCGCGGACACCGCCGGTGAAGGCCATGTCGTCCTCGCGGATCTTCTCGCGGGGGGAGAAGCCGTTGACTGGCACGTTGCCGTCGGGATCGAAATAGGTGGTGACGCCCGCTACGGTGCGCGAGACGCGGGTCGGCACGCGGACGTTCTCGTAGGCGCTGGCGATCCGGCGGGAAAAGGTGCCGAAGCTGTACAGTTCGACATCGCCGAGGTCATAGCCGGTGTTGTAGCCGAGGTTGGTCAGCCGCGACTTGGCGTCGCCGTTGATCCGGTTGACGTAGGGAAAGTTCGAGATGCCGGGATAGAGCGCGATCTGGGTCGAGTTGAGCGCCGGGTTAGTCGTCGTGCTGAGCAGCTGCCCGTTGATGTTGGTGACGCGACGGTCGAGGCCGCCGACTTGGGTAAAATCGTGATAGCGGTGGAAGGCGGTGATGTTGAGGTAGCCGTCTTCGCCGATCTTGGTGCCGATGTTGAACGATCCGGCATAGGTCTTGCCGCCGACGTCGTAATTCTCGCCGGCGGTGCCGATCGCCTCGCCGCCCTCGCCATTGTCCTTGAGGATGATGTTGATGACGCCGGCAATCGCGTCCGAGCCGTATTGCGCGGCGGCGCCATCCTCCAGCACCTCGATGCGCTTGATGGATTGCGGCGTGATCAGGTCGAGGTCGGCGGTGGCGGCGCCCTGGTATGGGCCGCCGAGGACCGCGAGGTTCGACGTGCCGTGGCGGCGCTTGCCGTTGACGAGGACGAGCGTGTGGTTGGGGCTGAGGCCGCGAAGGCGCGCGGAGAGCGTGAGATTGGCGGTGTCGCCGCCGAATGCCTGGGCGGTGAAGCTCGGCACGAGCTGGGTCAGAACCTGGTTGAGGTTCGGCTGGCCGACGTGCTCGAGCATCTCGGCGCCGAGCACCTTGATCGGCGCGGCGCTTTCGGCGGCGGTGATGCCGGTGGCGCGGGTTCCGGTGACGATGACGTCGTTGCCGACCTGATCGGGGTCGGCCGGCGGCGTGTCCGCCGCCGCTGCGGCGGCAGCTGGGACAGTCGAAGCCTGTGCGGCTTCAGCAACGGCCGCCGCGGCCTGGGCATAGGCCGTCTGCTGCCACCCTGCGACGAGAGCGACGGCAAGAGCCGTTCGGGAAATGGTGGACGTGCGCTTCATTAGGTTACCCCCTTTTGGTTTATCGGCGCCGTCAGTCATCCTCTCGCGCGGGTGTGCGTCGTCGTTCGGCAGTCGCTCGTGGCGGTGCCGTGCTGGTGTTTGATGCGGTTCGTGCCGGTCAGGCGACGCGGCGGGTCGGTTCGGTCACGGCAGACGCCATCACCCGCTTGGCGAGCGCCAGCACCTGCGTCCTAGCCGACTGGATGCCCCCTTCCTGCCAGCCCGGCGTCTGGCTGAGCGCCGCGCTGGCGAAGTAGACCCGGCCCTCCGGCGCCTGGAGGAAACGGAAGTTTGCGGTGTCGATATGCCCTTCCTGCCGCCCGTTGGCGGAGCCGGCGTTCCAGTCCGGCCAGGGGCCGAGGCTGTAGGGCACCTTGTGCCAGTTGACCGCGATGCCGTTGACCAGATCCTTGCCGTGGCCGGGGTGGAGCTTGTCGACGACCGAGCGCGAGAATTCGATCTGCTCGGCGATGGGACGCTTCTGGAACTCGGCAGCACTCGGCCCCGAGCCGTAGCAGCCGAGCAGCATGCCGCGCTCGCTGTGCAGCCCGGCGCTCGGATACCAGACCAAGGCGGTCGGCCCGCCGACAAAGGAAATACCGCCGTAGATCTGCTCGCGTTCCCAGAAGCGCGGGCTCTCGAAGGCGACCTTGTTCGAGTAATCGTAGACGACCGATGCGATCGCCGTCTTGAGCTTCGGCGAGAAGTTGGTGTCGATCTTCGCCAGCACCGGAAAGGGGATGGTGGAGATCATGTAATCGGCGTCGAGCGTCTCGATCGCGCCGCTCGCCTTGTCGAGATAGACGACCTCCACCCCGTCCTTCTTCTGGCGGATGCGCTGGACCTCGGAGCCGAGCAGCGCGGGGCGGCGGAGCGCGGCGTTCATGCCGTGGTGGATGCGGTCCATGCCCCCCACCGGCTCGAACATCGTCGCCTGCATGTAGAGATTGTCCTCGAACAGCGTCATCGGCAGCCGCTGGTTTGCGAGAAGCTGGTCGAGCGGCATCGCGGTGGAGGGCTCGGCGAAGATCGACCCGGCGCCCGGCGCGGTGCCGAAGCCCGAGCGCTCGGTGCCGGCGAAGCCGTTCTTGTCGTCGAGGTCGCCGTACGCCTTGAGAAAAGGCATGAGCTTCTCGCGATCGGCGGCGGTCAGCTGCTGGTCGAGGCTGCCCTGGCTGATCGCCTTGGCGAGCAGCTCGGCGATTTTGCCGCGCATGTCGTTGATCGCGGTGCGCATGCGGATCTTCGATCCGTCGTCGGCCATGACATAGGCCGAGCGGCTGGAATTGACCTCCACCTCCAACGGCACGCCGAACTTCTTGGCATAGCCGAGCAGGCCCTGGTGGAAGCTGGGGATGCGCGCGGGGCCGGCGTTGAAGTAGATACCGTTCGAGAATTTCGCGGTCTGCGTCTCCTCGCCTTCCATCTCGATCTTGTCGCCGTCGCGTACCGTCCAGGCGCGGCCGCCGACACGGGTGCGCGCCTCGAGAAGGGTGACGAGGAAGCCGGCCTGCTCCAGCTCATAGGCGGACGTCAGCCCGGCGATGCCGGCGCCGAGGACGACGACATGCTTGCCCTTGCCGAGCGTCGGCTGGAGGCCGCTCATGTCCTGCGCATGGGCAACCCCCATCAGCCCGAGCGCCTGCATCGCGCCCATCGTCGCGCCAAGCCCGCCGGCGAGTCCCAACCTTCCCAGAATCGTCCTGCGCGTGACCATCGTACCTCCAAGATCACCAGCCGAACGGCCGACAGAATATCCGCGTGCCGCCGAAGCGGAACGGCCGATCTGGAGCACCCTCTCGCAGGTTCGGGGAAGCAGCCGCCAGCGTTCCGGTAAGCGCCTTGCGCTCACCGGCTCTGCGCCGAACTGCAGTCTCCGCGAGTTGTTCTGGTTAAGATCAAGAGAACGTAAATCGTTTTACTTTGCAACGCCGGAAGACGGGTTGAAAAACGTTGTTTGACTAATCGATCGTTGCCGTGTTTTTCCGGCAACACGTTGATGATTTCTGGAGATTGCTGCGTCAAAAGGC
>CAXTNG010000030.1:14538-16890 GCA_964245475.1 uncultured Sphingomonas sp.
TAGCGAATCTTTGGCCGCCGTGGTGACGGGGGCCGGCAGCGGGATCGGTCGCGCACGATCCCGTCAGGGTCGCATCCGATCTGCGAGCAGGGGCGGCTGTGTGGGAACGGCAAACGGCAGTCCCCGCAAGCGCCGTGTCGAGCGATGCCGCGAAAGCCGGCAGGACGGATCGGGCGCTCGCTGGCGGTGATTTCGCCGCGAGTCGCACACATGCGGCAGTTGCGTTGGCCGCTGCACAAGCCCTTGCGGCGGCGGGCCGACCCGGTACGTTCCCAGCATGACCCTTGCCATCCTCGCGTGCCGCAGCGCCGATGCCCGCGGCACGGGCAGGCCGCGATGGCGCAGGGCCGTCGCGCGGGCGCTTGCCGGCGTTCCGGCGCTCGTCACCCTGGGCGCGGCGCCCGAGCGGGTCGATGTCCTGATCCGCGGCGGCACCGTCTACACGGGGGATGCCGCACCGTTCGTCGGCAACGTAGCGGTCGTCGGCGACCGTATCCGCTCCGTCGGGGCACAGGCTCCTGCCGCGCGGCGGACGATCGACGCGCACGGGCTGGTCGTCGCGCCGGGCTTCATCGACCCGCATACCCACGTCGAGGACAGGCTCCGCTCGGGCGACGCGCGCGAGCGGCTGGTGCTGCCCTTCCTGATGCAGGGGGTGACGACCGCCTTCATCGGCAACGACGGTGGCGGGCCGCCCGATGTGGCGGCGACGCTGACGCCGGCGGGGCGGGTCGGCATCAACTATGCGGCCTATGTCGGCTTCGGCGCGGTCCGGCGCGCGGTGATCGGGGACGCGCGGCGGGTGCCCACCACGACCGAGCTGGCGACGATGCGCGGGCTGGTCGCGCGCGGGATGTGCGAGGGCGCGCTGGGGCTGTCGACGGGGCTGTTCTACGCGCCGCAAAGCTTTGCGGACACCGGCGAGGTGGTGGCGCTGGCGCGCGAGGCGGGGGCGCGAGGCGGCGTCTACGACAGCCACATCCGCGACGAATCGAGCTATACCGTCGGCCTCGCCGCCGCTGTCGACGAGGCGATCGCGATCGGGCGGCAGGCGCACCTGCCGGTGCACATCAGCCACATCAAGGCACTGGGGGTCGACGTGCAGGGCCAGGCGCCGGCGATCATCGCGAAGGTCGAGGCGGCGCGGGCGCGGGGGCAGGCGGTGACGGCGGACCAATATCCGTGGAGCGCGAGCGGGACGAGCCTGGTCGCCGCGCTGGTGCCGCTGTGGGCGCAGGACGGCGGGCGCGAGGCGCTGTTGGGGAGGCTTGCCGAGCCACGGCTGCGGACGGACATGACAGAGAATTTGCGCAAGCGCGGCGGCCCGAAGGCTCTGCTGATCACCGAAGGCGCGGAGAAGGGGCGGACGCTGGCGGAAGTGGCGGCGCGGCTCGGGACCGACCCGGTGGCGGCTGCGGTTGCTACGATCCGGGTTGGCGATGCCGCGACCGTCTCGTTCAACCAAAGCGAGGCGGACATTGCCGCGTTCATGCGCCAGCCCTGGGTGATGACCGGGTCGGATGCGTCCGCCGGGCACCCGCGCGTGTATGGGACCTTCGCGCGCAAATACGCCAAGTATGTGAAGGCGGAGCATGTGTTGACGCTGCGCCAGTTCATCGAGCGCAGCACGGCGTTGACCGCGGACACGTTCGGGCTGGCGGGCAGAGGGCACCTGCGTGCGGGTGCCTTCGCCGATATCGTCGTGTTCGATCCGGCAACCTACGCCGAGCGCGCGACCTATCAGCAGCCGACCCTGTTCGCACAGGGCGTGCGCGCGGTGCTGGTCAACGGCCGAGTGGCCGTCGACCGGGGCGAGCCGACCGGCGTTGCCGCAGGCCGTCCGCTGCCACACCGGCCGGCGCAGGGCTGCCGGTGACGCGCTGGTTCGCGATTCCGTTGTGGAAGCGGGTGCTGGGCGGGCTTGCGCTCGGGTTGCTGTTCGCGCTCGTCTGGCCGGCGGGGACACCCTATGTCGCGTTCGTCGGCGAGCCGGATGCTGGTGGCGCCGATCGTGCTGGTGACGATCGCGTCGGGAATTACCGCGTTGGCCGATCCGAAGCGGCTAGGATCACTCGGCGGACGGACGATCGCGCTGTTCGCAGGAACGACCTTCGTCGCGGTATCGGTCGGGATGGGGGTCGCGACGCTGGTCAGGCCGGGCGTGGGCGTGCCGATCGGCACGGCAGCGGCGCATCCGCTCGGGCCTGCGGTGACGCCGTATGACCAGCTCGTCGGCATCGTGCCGCTCAACATCTTCGAAGCGCTGGCGAAAGGCGACATGCTCGCGCTGATCGTCGTCGCGATCCTGATCGGGGTCGGCACGGTGCTCGCGGGGGATGCCGGGGCGCCGTT
>CAXTNG010000030.1:16900-19246 GCA_964245475.1 uncultured Sphingomonas sp.
GTGCACAGCCTGCTGCTGCGGCTGCTCGCGCGGCTGCCGGTGTGGCCGTTCTTCCGCGGCATCGTCGATGCGCTGGTCGTCGCCTTCTCGACCGCGTCGAGCTCGGCGACGCTGCCGGTGGCGATGCAGGTGGCGGGCGGCAATCTGGGCGTTGGACGGCCGGTCTACTCGACGGTGCTGCCGCTGGGCGCCAGCATCGGCAAGGACGGGACGGCGATGTACGTCGGGCTGCTCAGCGTGTTTGCGTTGCAGGCCTTCAGCGTGACGCTGACCCCGCAGGTGTACCTGACGGTGCTGCTGACGGGAGCGCTGGCCGCGTTCGGGACGGCGCCGGTGCCGTCGGCGTCGCTGTTCATGCTCGCCGCCGTGCTGTCCGCGGTCGACGTCGCGCCCGAGCAGACGGCGCTGGTGGTCGGCTTCGTGCTACCATTCGACCGGCTGCTCGACATGACTCGCACCGTGCCGAGCGCAAGCGCGAACTTGGCGGTGGCGACCACGGTGGCGCGCTGGGAGGGGGAATTGGACGAGATGCGCTACCGCTCGCGGGCGGAGGCGGCGTGAGGCTGATGCTTGCCCTGCTGCTCGTGGCGGTGCCCGCCTCGGCGCAGGGCCTGACCGAACGGGTCGGCGCCACGCTGGCGGCGCAGCGGCCGGGCGCGCGGTTCGGGCTGGTCGTGGTCGACCCCGACGGTCGTGAGATCGTCGCGATCGCGCCCGACCAGCGCTTCGTGCCCGCGTCCAACACCAAGCTCTACACGACCGCGACCGCCTTCGCGCTGCTCGGCGACGTCACCGTCGAGGATGCGGCGGGCGGCGCGTCGGTGCGGCTGGAGGGACACGACGTGGTGCTGGAGGGGCGTGGCGACGCGCGGCTGTCGAGCGCGGCGGATTGCGCCCGCGATTGCCTGGCGACGCTGGCCAATGCGGTGGCGGCGCGGACGCGGGTGGTGCGCGACGTGATCGGCGACGACACGCTGTTTCCCGACGAGCGCTGGAGCCCCGGCATGGGCTGGAACAACATCGTGACGACTTCGGGCACCGGTATCTCGGCGCTGACGCTCGACGACAACGAGGCGGCGGTGAAGTTCACGCCCGGCGCGCGGGCCGGTGCAGCCGCGGGCGTGACGAGCGGCTATTACCGGATCGACAATCGCGTGACGACCGGCACGCGGACCGACCTCAGCTACGACCGCCTGCCGGGTAGCAACCGGTTGCGGGTCAGCGGTACCGTCGCGCTCGGCGGCGGCTTGGTCGAGGAGCATGTCGGCATCGACGATCCGGCGCATTACGCCGCGTGGCGGTTGCGGGCGCTGCTTGCCGCGCGCGGTGTCAGGGTGACGGGCGGCGTCTCGGTGCGGCACCGCCCGCTCGCGCCCGGCGACGATCCCGCGGGGCGAGGGGCAGCGCCGGCTGCGCGACCGCCCCGCCCTGCCCCGCTCGCGCAGCTCACCGCGCCGCCGCTGATTGAGGACCTGACGGTCACCAACAAGGTCAGCCAGAATCTGCATGCCGAGCTGCTGCTGCGCCGCGTCAGCCTGGTGAAGGGGAGCGGCTCGATCGCCGACGGGCAGGCGGCGGTGAGGGCGATGCTGGACGGCGTAGGAGTGGAGCGCTGGCGGTACGACTTCGCCGACGGATCGGGCATGTCGACCTACAACCGGGTGACGCCGCGCGGCACGGTGCGGCTGCTGCGCTGGACGCAGACGCAGCCCTGGGGTGCGGCATTCCGCGGCACGCTTGCGATCGGAGGGATCGACGGGACGCTGCGGCGGCGGTTCAAGGGCACGCCGCTGGAGGGCAAGGTGTTTGCCAAGACGGGCGCGTTGGCGGCGACCAATGCGCTCGCCGGCTTCCTGGTGGCGAAAAGCGGGCGGACGCTGACCTTCGCGGCCTATGCCAACGACGTGCCGGGCGGCGCATCTGCCACGGCAGCGATCGACGCTGCGCTCAACCTGGTCGCGGCGGAGAACTGAACGCGGCGATCACCGCGTCGCCGGTCGCGGGGCGCAGCTGGAAGATGCCGCTGTCGCGGTGGCGGGTCGGGTGGATGCGGTTGGTGAGCAGCGTCCAGGCGAGGCCGCGATCGAAGTCCACCCACAGCCCGGTCCCGGTGAAGCCGGTATGGCCGATCGTCTCGGACGAGCAGGCGTCGCCGCCCGGCCAGCCGTCGAAGCGCTTCTCCCAGCCGGCGGTGCGGTGGCCATTGGTGGCGGTCCGGATCGCGGCGAGCATCGCGGGCGAGGCGCCGCTGCCGTCGAGCAGGGATTGCGCGAAGTCGAGGACGCCGTCGATAGTGCCGAAGAGGCCTGCGTGGCCGAGTGATGAAGGGCGAGGTCCACGATGAGA
>CAXTNG010000031.1:0-12946 GCA_964245475.1 uncultured Sphingomonas sp.
CCATGCCGCCGACCAGCTTGGCCTTGAAGTCGTGCATGCCGCCGACGTGGCGGAAGGTCGCCATCGCGCGGCGGAGCTGGTTCGCCTCGTCGCCGGTGAACTCGGCGGCGACGATGGCGAGCTTCATCGCCTGCTCCTGGAAGAGGGGGACGCCGTAGGTGTCCTTGAGAAGATTGCGCAGCTCGTCGGCTGGGCCGTGATCGGGGTGGGGGGAGGGGTATTCGACCGCCTCCTTGCCCGCGCGGCGGCGCAGATACGGATGGACCATGTCGCCCTCGATCGGGCCGGGGCGGACGATCGCGACCTGGACGACGAGGTCGTAGAACTTGTAGGGCTTGAGGCGCGGGAGCATGTTGATCTGGGCACGGCTCTCGACCTGGAAGACACCGATGCTGTCGCCGTCCTGGAGCATGGCGTAGACGGCGTCGTCTTCCTCGACCGCGATCGAGTTCAGCTGCGGGTCGCCGAGCCCCGCCTCGCGCATCAGGTCGAAGCCCTTGCGGATGCAGGTCAGCATGCCGAGAGCGAGGATGTCGACTTTCATCAAGCCGAGCGCGTCGATGTCGTCCTTGTCCCATTCGATGAAGGTGCGATCGGGCATCGCGGCATTGTGGATCGGCACGGTCTCGTCGAGCCGCCCCTCGGTCAGCACGAAGCCGCCGACGTGCTGCGACAGGTGACGCGGAAATTTGAGCAGGCGGCGGACGAGACCGCAGAGCCGGGCAATCTCCGGATTGTCCTCGCTGTAGCCGGTGTCCCTGAGGCGGTCGTTCTCGAAACGGTCGGAGAAGCTGCCCCAGACGGTGGAGGTGAGGCGGCCGGTGACGTCCTCGCTCATGCCCAGCGCCTTGCCGACCTCGCGCACCGCCGAGCGAGGGCGGTAGTGGATCACCGTCGCGACGATCGCCGCGCGCTCGCGCGTGTAGCGGCGGTAGATGTATTGCATCACCTCCTCGCGCCGCTCGTGTTCGAAATCGACGTCGATGTCGGGCGGCTCGTTGCGCTCAGCCGAGACGAAGCGCGAGAAGAGCAGGTCGTGCTGCATCGGGTCGACAGAGGTGACCTTCAGCAGGAAGCAGATGACCGAATTGGCGGCCGAACCGCGGCCCTGGCAGAGGATGCCGAGCCGGCGCGCCTCGCGGACCACATCGTGGACGGTGAGGAAGTAGTTGGCGTACGCGCGAGCCCTCACGAGCGCGAACTCCTCCTCCAGTGCATTCGCCACCTTGTCGGGAATGATATCTCCGTAGCGTTCGTGCGCGGCCCTGGTGACCAGATCTTCCAGCCACCCTTGCGCCTCCCAGCCTTCGGGCACTGGTTCGTGCGGGTATTCGTAGCGGAGTTGCTCCAGCGAGAAGTCGATGCGGGCGAGCAGGTCGAGGCTCGCCGTCACCGCGTCCGGACAGTCGCCGAACAGCCGCGCCATCTCGTGCGCATCCTTGAGGTGGCGCTCGCCGTTAGCGGCGAGCAGGCGCCCCGCCGACTGCACCGTTACGCCCTCGCGGATGCAGGTGACGACGTCGTGCAGGTCGCGCTCGGCGGGGGTGGCGTAGAGCGCATCGGCGGTGGCGAGCAGCGGCACGCCATGGCGCTCGGCCGTGCGCGCGAGGCGGGCGAGGCGGCGGCGGTCGTCGCCTGCGCGCGGCATCGACGCGCCGAGCCACACGCGGCCGGGGGCGTGGATAGTCAGCGCCGCCAGCGTGTCGTCGAGGATCGCCGCCGATTGTGCCCGGCCGAGCGGCTCCGGGGCGAGATCGCCGCGCGCGGTTGAGGCGGGCAGCACGATCAGCAGCAGATCCTCATGGTGTTGGGCCAGGTCGCTGAAGGCGAGGCGGCATTCGCCCTTGGCCGCGGCGAGGTTGCCGGCGGTCAGCAGCCGCGTCAGCCGTCCCCAGCCATGGCGGGTCCCGGGATAGGCGACGATGTCGGGCGTGCCGTCGGCGAATACCAGCCGCGCGCCGACCACGAGCCTGAAGTCGAGCGGCGGCAGGCGCTCGCCGATCAGTCCGGCGCGCGCCTTGCGCAGCGCGTCCCAGGCACGCACCACGCCCGCGATCGAGTTGCGGTCGGCGATGCCGATGCCGGCGAGCTTCAGCTCCACCGCACGCGAGACCATGTCGGAGGGATGGCTCGCGCCGTCGAGAAACGAAAAGTTGGTCGCGGCGACCAGCTCGGCGAACGCCGGCTCGGGTGGCACGGCGGCATCGCGCGTCCGCGATGGAAAGGCGACGACCTCGCTCATGCGAACACGCCGTGGACGTACCAGCGTGGCGAGTCCGTCTCGCCGTAGAGGCCGTGGCGGAAGATCCACAGCCGGCGGCCGCGGCGGTCCTCGACCCGGTAATAGTCGCGGGTCGGCACGGCGGCGTCATGGCGGCGCCACCATTCGCCCGTAATCCGCTCCGGCCCTTCCGAGCGCGCGATCTCGTGCAGCGTGCGGCGCCAGCGGAAGCGGAACGGCGGGCCGTCGGGCGCCAGCGAGACGACGTCCTCGACCGGCTGCGGCGGATCGAACAGGTGGATCGGGCGGAGCGGCGGCTCGCCGGGCTCGGGCGACGGCCATGGCTTTTTGGAAGGCGCGGCGGTGGCGGGAAGGGTGAGCTCGGCCTGCTCGGGGATGTGGCTGTCGCGGAGTGCGAAACGACGCAGGCGGCCGCGGCCGAGGCGGGTGGAGAGCCGGTCGACCAGTGCGGCGACGTCCTCTCCCGTCGTGCGGCCTCCCTCCAGCCTGAGCTGTTGCGCATCGAGCGGCTCGGCGAGAACCACATCGAGGCGGATCAGGTCGTAGCCGAAGCCGGGGTCGAGCGGGTCGGCGAGCGCGTCGATGCGCTCGCGGAACAGCCGCAGGAGGAGCCGAGGATTGCGGGTCGGCCGGCCGGTCTCGATTCGCAGGCGTCGGATGTCGCCGTCGGCGCGGAACAGCTGCGCTTCCCAGCGGCGTCCGCCCTCGTGGCGCCGCTCGAGTACGGCCGCTGCCTCAGCGGTGAGGGTGGTCAGCACCTCCAGCACATGCTCGGTGCGCGTCACCGGTTCGGCGAAGCGGCGTTCTGCCGCGATCGGGGCCACTGCCACGCGCGCTATGACCGGCGTGTGATGTTCGCCGGCGAGGCGACGAACTGCGGTGGCGGCTGCCGCGCCGAAACGCGCGGCGATGCCCGAGAGCGGCCGGGCCATGACGTCGCCCACCGTTTTCAGCCCGGCGACGGCGAGCGCGGCGGTCGAATCCTCGTCGAGTCCCAGCGCCGCCACCGGCAGCCGCTTGACCGCGCCTTTCTCGTCGGGCGCAGGTGCGCCGGTATAGCAGGCGAGCGCGTAGGCGATCTCTGGCGTGTCGCCGAACGCATGGCGTGCCAGCACCCCGCGGCGTGCGAACCGCCGCTCGACGTCCGCGGCGAGGAAGCGCTCGCCTTCGAAGGCATGGGTGCAGCCGGCGATGTCCATGACCAGCGCGTCGGACGGTAGCAGCGCCACCGTCGGCGTGTAGCGGCGGCATGCCTCGGCGAGCCGGTCGAGCCAGTCAGCGTCGGCATGCGGGTCGTGCGGGTGGACGTCGAGCTCCGGCACCCGCGCGCGCGCATCGGCGAGCGTCAGACCTTGTTGCAGGCCGAGCCGCGTCGCGGCGATGTCGCAATGGGTGAGCCTGACTGCATTGCCCTGACGCTCGACGAAGGCGATCGGCGCTCCGTCAGCATGCACGAAGAGGTGCGGCCGGGCGCTCTTCAACCGTTCCACCGGCAGCCAGGGGAAGACCAGCGCCAGGTAGCGCCGCGCTACCTTGGTTCGGGAGGAGGTCGAATCGGCACGCATCACGGTTCCACTCCACGTGCCAGCGCTGCCCCGCGGGGCCGCCGCGCCGGCGCTGCAATTCGATCTGAAAGGAAGGGAGGCCGGGCGCATCGGCCTCCAACGGGTTGGACGGTGCCGCCTCCACCCCCCAGCGGGTCGCGGCGGCGCTGGGTACCGGCTCGGCGCCGATGCGGAGCAGCAGCACGGTGACCCCCGACGCTTCGGCGGCGAGTATGAGGCGGCGGGTGACGGTGAGGTCGATCGCCGGGGAACGGCCCCAGGCCTCCACCACCAAAGTGCCGAGCCCTGCGCAGCGCGCGCCATCCGACGCGGCGCGGAGCAGCGCACGCTCGTCGGGGAGGAGGCCCAGCACCAGCGCATCGGGCTGGAGCCCCAGATCGAGCAGGCCGGTGGCGTGGAGCCGCCCGCCGTCGCGCTCGGCGGCTTCGGTGCGCAGCCACAGGATCGGCACGGCGCGGGCGGCGAGGGTGCAGGCGACCGCAAAGCCCGCGGCGCTGGCGCCCCCGCCGGTCTGCGCATGGATTTCGTGGAGCTGCGCGCGGGCGAACCCCTCGGCGAGCCACGCGTCCGTGCGCCGCTCATTGGCTTGCCGCGCGCCGTCGGCATGGGTGACAAGGCGCAGCTGGGCAAGGAGGGCGGTCGAGTCGCTCACAGATTGTTCTTGTAATGTTCTCTTTGGCGAGTCGCCTAGCCTGAATCTGCGCAGGCGGGGCTTGCGGGCCGTGAGGGCCGATGCTAGTGGCGCCGCCTCACCCGCCCGGGCTCCGTCCGGGCTCGGCGCCAGAGCGGGCGTAGCTCAGGGGTAGAGCACAACCTTGCCAAGGTTGGGGTCGAGGGTTCGAATCCCTTCGCCCGCTCCAGCTGCCGCATGACTTAGCTGCGCGAAATCACGTTACAGCGACAGCACGGCCGGTGCCGATCGCGGCGACCGACCGCCGTGCGAGGTGCAGCGTCGCGCCGGTCCCCGTTATGCCAGCGTTCCGGCCGCTTCGTCCTTGTCGTAGGGGCGCAGGGCGTCCCAGCGGCCGTCGCGCACCTTGTGCGGCCAGTCGGCGTCGGCCAGCAGCGCCCGTCCCACCCCCACCAGGTCGAAATCGCCGCGGTCGAGCATCTCGGCCAGTCGCGCGAGATTGGCGGCCGACGCGGTGACGGCGGACCGGCCCTCGTCGCCCAGCGGCGCCTCCAGCCCGACCGATCCCACGGTCATCGCAGGCCTGCCGGTGACCTTCCGCGCCCAGCCGGCGAGGTTCATGTCCGATCCCTCGAACGCTGGTATCCAGAAGCGCCGGGTCGAGGCGTCGAAGATGTCGACGCCCGCGTCGGCGAGCGGGACGAGCAGGCGCTCCAGGTCCTGCGGCGTCTCGGCGAGCCGGGCGTTATAGTCCCAGCCCGACCATTGCGAGAAACGGAACATGATCGGAAAGCCGGGACCCACCCGCCGCCGGATCTCGCGCACCACCTCTATGGCGAGGCGGGAGCGGTTGGGCAGTGCGCCGCCCCAGCGATCGTCGCGCCGGTTGCTGCGGTCCCACAGGAACTGGTAGATCAGATAGCCGTGCGCGCCATGGATGGCGATGCCGTCGAACCCAACCCGCTGGGCCTGCGCCGCCCCTTCGCCGAACGCGGCGATCACTGCCGTGAGATCGGCTTCGTCGGCGGCGCGGGGCAGCGTGCCGCCCCGGCGCGTCGGCAGCGCCTCGTCGCCCGCCTTCAGCGCCAGTTCGGCGCTGGAGATCGCCGACGCCGCGATCGAGGGCGTATCGGGATTGTGCGTATGCCGCCGCTTGCGGCCGAGACCGGTATGCCAGAGCTGGGGGAAGATCGCAGACCCTTGCGCATGGACGGCGTCGACGACCGCTTTCCACCGGTCGAGCGCCGCGTCACCGAACATATAGGGTTCGCGGGTGGAATAATGGGCGACTTCATGGTCGATCGTCGTCGCCTCGGTGACGATCAGGCCCGCGCCGCCGCGCGCCCGCGCGGCATAATACGGTGCGGCCTCGGGCGGCAGCACGCCGTTCGTCGCGAATTCGCGTGTCATCGGCGACATCACGATGCGGTTGTTCAGGTGCAGGCCGGCGACCTCGACCGGTTCGAACAGGTCGGCCAGCTGCGAGGCTTCGCGACGCGCTTGTGTCTGCATCACTCTCTTCCTGTCACGGGTCGCACGTCGTTCCGCATTAGCCGCCAGCCTGGCCCACCAGATGGCGCCAGCCCGAGCGTTCGCACATGCCGTAGCCGACCTCGCCGTCGCAGCCATATTCGGTCACGGCCTGGCGCATCACCATCGCGGCATCGGGATCGACGCCCCAGCGCGGCGGCTGCCCGTCGCCCCATGCCCCCATCGACCACCAGAACAGCCGCTTGTCGACGCCTTCGATCCGCGTCAGACCGAGCTGGTCGCAGGCCAGCTCGACGACGAAACCCGGCTCGCTCGCGTCATAGTTCATGCGGGGGGCGTGGATGACACGGTTCGGGTAGAGCACGCCGTCCTTCCAGATATAGGCTTCGGTGAAATGATATCCGCCGTCCGGGCGCGGGAAGGTCTGGATGCCGAAGGTCATCCCGCTGTCGAACGCGCCCGCCAGCCAGCTGTGGCCGTCCATCTTGCCCAGCGCGCGATAGCCGCGGACATGGCCGCGCAGCCCGAACCCCTCGAAGTCGTAGGTCTTGCCTTCGAAAACGATCGTACCGCGCGCGCGGAACATCTGATCGAAGCGGAAGGCTTCGGGGGTCAGCCCCGATCGCACGCGGCAGGCGAACCACAGGCCGGGCTCGCCGGCCACCGCGGCGGCGGCTTCGGGCAGCATCCCGCCCTGCAGATAGACGGGCGACAACATCTCGCTGACCGCATGAAGCGAGACGGTGGTGGTCGGCGTCTCATCGCGAATCGCGCCAGCCGCCAGCTCGGCGTCGCTCGTCACCCACACCGGCATGTCGTCGATGTCGAAACGCCAGGTGCGGAACGGCGCGTCGCAGGTGTAGCGGACGTGGCGGGTGTGCGGCCTGGCGCCGTCGGTGAAATGCGCTGGCGCGTCGGTACGGATGCGCAGGATGCGGCCGTCGGGCAGGAAGATGGTGACCGGCGCCGTCATCTCGCCGCGGTACATGCCGGCATGGATGTTGAAGCCGATGTTGCGTTCGCCGTCGAAGCACCAGACGTTCATCGTCTCGCGCGCCTCTCATCCTCGGGCAGCGGCCCGGTCAGCAGATGGTCCTGCTCGGGGTGCAGACCGCAGGCGAACGGCTCGCGCGTGTCGGTATACAGGCGCGCGACGTCGGTGATCGGGGCGGCGGGGTGATGAAGCCGGGAGGCAGTCATGGTCTTTCCTTGCGGCGCAGTCAGACGCATCCGACGTCATATTCGTCGAGATAGTCGGCAAAATCGTCGTGAATGGCCGTTTTGCTCAGGCCGTATTCTTCCAGCGTGTACCGGTGGCTGCTGTGCTTGTCCTTGGGCTGCGCGGCCAGGAACGCGCGCATCGCCCCGTCGGCGGCGGGCGTGAAATCCATGTCGAACCGGTTGTAGATCGTGCGGACGACCGCGATGGGATCGCGCACGAGCGCGTCATAGTGCACATCGACGAACCGGTCGGCGACGCCGGGGTCCCGCCGGAACGCGATCGTGCGGCGAAGCGCTTCGTGCCAATAGGCGGCCATTTCGACGCCCAGCTTGCGCTGGTCCACCGTCCCATAGTTCTGCCGCCGCAAATAGCCGATCAGGCTGGCCTGCGACGGCAGAGTGGCGACGGGATCGCGGTGCGGAAAGACGATGCGCGCGTCGGGATAGGTCGCCAGCAGCCGGGGCATGTGGAACATGTGGCCCGGCGATTTCAGCACCCAATGGTCGCACGGCGCGAAGGCCTGGAGGTGCTGCAGGATATGCAGGTGCGTGGCATAAGCCGTCGCGTCGTCGGCGGTCAGATACCATTCCATATACTCGGTATGTCGAATAGAGCGCTGAAATTGCTGCTCTGGAATGCAAGCGTGACGATGCTGTTGCACTCCAGCGGCAGTTCGGCCCCGATCATGTGCATGCGCTTGAACTCGTCCGGCACGCGGTCGATCTGGGCCTGGCTCGCGGCGATCCGGGGGTCGCTGCCGAAGCTTTCCGTCCTGGGCGGGGGAGAGGGCTGATCGACTTCCCACGTCAGCGGCGCCCGTGCGCGCGGGTCCTGCGCCAGCAGCGCATGCAGCACGGTGGTGCCTGACCGCGGCATGCCGATGACGATCAGCGGCGCGCGGATCGCCTGCGCGGCAATTTCGGGGTGGCTTGCGCGGTCATGGTACAGCCGCAGCCGCTTGGCCAGCAGCGTCGCGATCAGCGCCCCGGCCCCCTCCCGCGCCGGATCCGGCAGCCGTTCGTCGGCGGCGATCGCGGCGGTCAGCGTCTTCAGTCCCTCCACGAAGCCCGGATCGCCCCAGCCGGACAGGGCGGTGGATCGTTCCGCCGCGCCCATCGATGCCTGCCAGTCCAGACCGCTCATCCCGCCATCCTCCATCCGCCGGGCGCTTTGGGCGTTCTCGGACCCGGTCTCGTACAAACTGGACCGATCAGTCAACAGTCTTTGTCCCACGTCGCACAGGCTTGTCGATCTGGACAGGACGGACGGAAGTATCGATGGCTGGAACGATGGCCGCCAGAATTGCCACCCGGGAACGCATCCTCGACGCGGCGACCGCGCTGATCTGGCGCGACGGCTATCATGCGGTGTCGGTCGACGCGATCTGCGCCGCAGCGGGGACGCGGAAGGGAAGCTTCTATCACGCCTTCGCGTCGAAGGCCGATCTGCTGCTGGCGGCGCTGATCAGGGTCCGCGACGCCGACCTTGCCGAGATCGGCGCAATCTATGCCTCGGACGATCCGATCGCCGATAAATTTCATCGCCATCTGCAATGGTTCGGCGCGGCGCAGCGCCGGTTGAAGGCCAAGTACGGCTTCGTCCCCGGCACGTTCAACATGGTGCTCGACGTGAACGTCCCCGAACCGGTGCTCGACACGATCCGGGCCGCGCACGCCGCTCACCAACGACAGATCGAATCGACCGTGACGCAGATCCTCACGGGTCGGCAGACGAGCGCGTATTGCGCCTGGCTCGCGTCGATGATCACGTGCCTGATCAACGGGATGTTGATCGAGGGCCGGATGCGGAATTCGCTGGCGGGGTACGAATCCTTTCCGCAATCGGTGTTCGCCCTGCTGGGCATCGGGCCCGCACCGGTCGCGGCGGCGCCTCAAAACATGCTCGCCGCGCCGAGGGGCACCGGCCCGCTGCCACGTCGAACAAGGCGGTGATCGCTGCTCAGAGGATCGTCCGCAGGAACGACGGCAAGGGATGGATCCCTTCGCTGCTCCAGCAGCGCCGCTACGCTTGCTTTCCCGTCCGCAACCCGTCGCCCCCAAGCGCGTTCATCGGGGCGAAAAGGATCGCCGATGCGCTTTGCCCTTGTGTGTCTGTTGCTCGCCGGGTGTGGTGGTGGCGCCGAGAAGGCGGCCAGGAACGACGCTGCGGCGGCGGATTTCGTGCCTCCGGCGACGCTCAGCCCGACACCGCTGCCGGGGCAGGCGCATGTCACGCCGCTGGCGGCGTATGTGGGGCATTACCCGGACGAACCGGTCGACGGGGTCGGCTTCTTCGACCGGACGGAGGTGGCGACCGCGCTCGACGGGGCGGTGACCGATGCCGGGCTGCGGCGTGCGATCATCCATAGCGACGGGCCGCGCACGCCGGTGTTCCGGGTCGGCTCCCGCATCGCGAGCTGGGGGTGCGAGGCGCACGACTGCGGCAATCACAATTGGACGCTGCTGGTCGACCCCGCCTCGGGCAAGGGCGAGGTGTGCGTCCGTCAGGGCGGGCGGACCCTGTGGCATGCCGGCGGGCCGCCAGTGGCGCGCGGCACCGATTGTCCGTCCGAGAAGCCGGCGACGCAGGTGGGCTGATGCTGGAGCATGTGCCTGCGTGGCTCGGCAAGGCGCTCGCCGGTGCGCGGGCAGGGATGGACGCGCTCGCGGTTCTGCGGCCCGAGCTGGGTGGAGGGTTCGCGTCGCTCAGGCTGTCGAGTCCGGCGTTCGCCGATGGCGCGCGGTTGCCGGAGCGGTTTACCGCGGATGGGGACGGGGTGTCGCCGCCGCTGCTCTGGGGTGCGCCGCCCGCGGGCTCGGCAAGCCTCGCGCTGCTCGTCGAGGATGCGGATGCGCCGGCACGGCAGCCGCTGGTGCATGCGATCGTCTAGGGCCTGGCCGCCGACGCGGGCTCGCTGGCCGAAGGCGGCATCGCGGCGGAACGGGCAGGCGTGGGGCGCAACTCGTTCCTGCGCCGTGGCTGGCTGCCGCCCGATCCGCCGACCGGGCATGGCGAGCACCGCTATGCGTTTCAGCTGTTCGCGCTCGATCGGCAGGCGGGCGATCCGGGCGAGACTCCCGGGCGCGATGCGCTGATCGAGGCGATGGCGGGGCATGTGCTGGCAGCGGGGCTGCTGGTGGGCACCTATTCGCGCGGTGAAGAGGCGCCGGTGGGGCCGGTCGGGATTGTGGCGCTACCCTGAACCGGTCAGGCGATGCCGGTGCCGGGCTGCGACAGGATCAGTGCGACGGTGATGGCGAAGGAGAAGAAACCGACCGCCAGCGGCTGGAGCCTCCACGCCTGGTTAGAGAGCAGGGTCATGTCCGCATCCTTCCGGTCAGGCGACCGGGAGGACGGGAACGGCGGCGCTGATCGCGACCGCGGAGACGAGCAGCGCGCTGACGAGCGAGAGCGCGACACGCTGAACGTTGGTGTAGCTGAGCATTGTGTGGTCCTTCGAGATGGGCGGCGGGACCATCCCGCTGCCATGCCAGTGACTTTGCAGGCGGCGTGCCAGATTTCTAAGAACCTGAGTTGCCAGAGTTTTCTTTTGAGCAGGCCTGCAAGTTGGTGCGAGCCGCCGATTTGCTTGGCGAATCGCGCCAATATCAGGCGATAGCGATGCGGTTACGCCCGCCTTCTTTGGCATTGTAGAGCAGCCGGTCGGCGCGGGCGAAGGCGGTCTCGGCGCTATCCTGCGCGTGGATGGCGGTCAGGCCCGCGGAGAAGGTGACGGTGCCGAGCAGCGTGCGGGTCTCGCGGTCGCGGAAGCGCTTGGCGGCGACCTCCGCGCGCGCATGCTCCAGGATGGCGGCGGCTTCCGCCAGCGTCACGGCGTGGAGCAGGACCCCGAACTCCTCGCCGCCATGCCGCGCGACGAGATGGCCCTGGCAGGTCTCGGCCAGGGTACGTGCGACGGCGCTGAGCACGCGGTCGCCGACCGGGTGGCCATATTCGTCGTTGATCCGCTTGAAGCGATCGACATCGCACAGCGCCAGGCACCAGGGCGCGTCGGCGGGTGTGCGCTGGGCAAAGGCTTCCATGAAGGCTCGGCGGTTGGCCAGGCCGGTGAGCACGTCGCTGCGCGCGTCCTCCTCGGCTTCGGCGAGCTTCTCGCGTAGCGCTTCGGCCTCGCGCGTCGCCTGCTCAAGCCGCGCCTCGGCGTCGTGGACACGGCCGATCATCGTGCCGGCGACGCGGGCGATCTCGTCGAGGCCCTCGATCCGCGGCAATCGGCCGATCTCGGCGGCGCCGGCTGCGAGGTCGCGGCTGAAGTCGCGCGCCTCGTCGCGCATGGTGCGGACGATCTCGGCGAAGGTCTCGACCTGTTCGCGCGCTTCGGCCTGCGCGTCGGCGACGGCGCGCGCGGGCGAGACCGGGTCGCCGGTCACGACGCGTCCGCCCAGTTGCTCGATGTCGCTGCGGCTCAGCCGGACGCCGTCGTCGACCAGCCGTGCGACGGCGCGGGCGATCGGGCTGCCGGGGTCGCTCAGCACGGCATGCGCGAAGCGGTAATGCTCGGGGTCCGCGCTTAACCGCTGATCGGCCAGGAACAGGCCGATGCGGTCGAACAACGTGTCCGTCGGGTCCTGCTGCGCCCGCGCGCCGTGCATCACTCGCCCCCTTTAACCTGCGGCAAAGCGGCTATCGGAAAAACGTTAGCAAGCGGTGACTGCCGCATCCGCGCGAGCGGATCGCCAGCTAACGCCGGGGGAGCTTGCCGACCGCGTCCAGCGTGAGCGCGACATGCTCGGCCGGGTTCATGTCCGAATGAACGAAGGCGATGCTGCCGTCGCGGGCGATCACGTAGCTGGTGCGGCTGGTGATCGGATGGCCGTTGCGCTCGCGGCCGAGCGCGACGTCATAGCCCGAGATCACCGCGGGGCCGGCGCTCGCCACTGCGAACTTGCCGGCGCATTCGGCGGAGGAGAATTTCTGCAAATCCTCGACCGGGTCGGCGGACATGCCGATCACCGTGGCGCCCGCCTTCTTGAAGTCGGCGATATGCTCGGCGAACGCCTTTGCCTCGGCGCTGCAGCCGGGGGTAAAGGCGGCGGGGAAGAAGTAGAGGACGACCGGCCCTTTCTTGAGCTGGTCGGCGAGGTGGACGGAGAATACCTTGCCGGCGATCGCGCCGCGGGTGGTGAAGTCGGGCGCCTTGGCGCCGGGGGCGAGCGCAGCGGCGGCTGGGGTGGCGCAAAGGGCAGCGAGCAGGGCGAGACGGCGCATGGGGATTCTCCGACAGGGCGGGTGACGCTACCGCGCGCAGCGTGCCGCGTCCATTGCCGTTGCCGGGCGGTGCCGATAGGCGGGGCGCATGCCCGTCTCACGCTCCGACATCGAACTCGCCGAGCGGCTCGCCGACGCCGCGGGTGCGATCATTCGCGGCTATTTCCGCAAAGCCCACGGGCTGGAGCGCAAGGACGACCATTCGCCGGTGACCTTGGCGGATCGCGAGGCCGAAGCGGCGATGCGGCGGCTGATCGAGGCGGAGCGCTCGGGCGACGGGATCGTCGGCGAGGAACACAGCGTGAAGGAGGGCGTGTCGGGGCGCCGCTGGGTGCTTGACCCGGTCGACGGGACGCACAGCTTCATGTGCGGGCGCGCGATCTTCGGGACGCTGATCGCGCTTGTCGAGGACGGCTGGCCGGTGCTCGGCGTGATCGACCAGCCGATCCTGAAGGAGCGCTGGCTCGGCGTCAGCGGCCAGCAGTCGACGCTGAACGGCGAGCCGATCAAGGTGCGTGCTTGCCCGACGCTCGACCGCGCCTACATGTACTCGACCTCGCCGATCA
>CAXTNG010000031.1:12956-18834 GCA_964245475.1 uncultured Sphingomonas sp.
AGGGGGCCGTGGGCGGCGTGGCGGTGACGGCGAGCTGGCTGGGGGTGGCGGGCAGGGGCACGACCTTCAACGGGGCCGCGGTGCGCACGCGCGCATGCCCGGCGCTGGACGGGGCGGTGCTGGCGACGACCAGTCCGCATTATTTCAGCGAGGAGGCGGGCGCGCGCTTCCTGCGGCTGGCGGCGGCGACGTCGGGCGGGCGGACGAAGATGAGCCCGCTCTACGGCGGCGACTGCTATAATTACGGGCTAGTCGCGTCCGGGCATGTCGACCTGGTATGCGAGGAGGGGCTGCAGCTCCACGACTTCGCCGCGCTGGTGCCGGTGGTCGAGGGCGCGGGCGGGCGGATGTGCGACTGGAACGGCGACCCGCTGACCGCGGACAGCGAGGGGCATGTGCTCGCGATCGGCGACCCGGCGCGGGTGGATGATGTGCTGGAGGCTCTGCATGGAGTTTGATTTGGGTTCACGCGAAGGCGCGACGACGTGAAGAAGGAGGGGTTCAGAGGAGGCGCAGAGGCGCAGAGAAGAAAGTAGATGATGCCTGCGGCGCTTGCCTTTTCGAGCGCGTCAGCGCTCTCTCACAAACTGCATTGCGGGCTGAAGCAACCCAACCGCCTCATGCGCAACACCTCCGCGCCTCCTCTGAACCCACCTTCTTCGAGCCTTCGCGTGACCGAATTTACCGCTCGCACTCAGAAGATGCCCAAGACCTTCTTCCGCTTGGGCTCGGGTTTGCCGTCCTCCGCCTTGGACGTCGTGCCATGGCCGACGTCGTCGCGTTGCTCGCCTTTGGTGGTGCGTTGCTGCGCGGCGGTGGCGCCGCTGAGGACGGGGCCGCACGCGGCGGACTTGGCATCGCCGATGTCGACAAAGGCGAGGACGCCGGCGAGCGGGGTGGCGGCGATCGCGAGGCCGAGGCCCACGCCGGCGCGGCCGACGAGCTCGGGGCTGATCACCGCGAGCTTGGGCGAGGCGAAATGGCCTCCGATGCCGACCGGCGACTTGCCGGAGAAGAGCGAGAATTTCTTGCCGTCGGCGCGCACCGCAAGGTCGACCGCCTCGGTCTTGAACGAGAAGCCGCCTCGGCCGAGAATGACGTTCTTGGGCGTGTCGAGCAGGATCGGGTCCGCCGCGGCGACGCCGTCGCGCACGCTGAACGCGACGAGGCCGCAGTTGAGCGTCACCGGCTTCTTCAGCTTCTCCTCGAACATCTTCTGGACGAAGGTTCCGAGATCGAGCTCGGCCAATTGGACGTTGCGGGTCCAGAGCGTCCCGTTGGGCATGATGAAGGCGACGCGACCGCTCGCGGTGGAGAGCGAATCGTGGATCGTGTCGCCGCGGCCCTTGAGCTGGATGCGGCCCTTGCTCGTGCCGGGCGTGCCGGCCTCGGCGATGCCATAGCCGGCGAGCAGGCGGCCCATCGGCGTCGGCGCCAGGCGGATGTCGTAGCTGACCGCGCTCGGCCGCGGGCGGGTGTCGAAGATCAGGTCCGAGGCGACGTTGCCGCGCGCCATCGCGAAAGTGAGCGGCGACAGCGCGAGGCGTCCGTGATCGAGGTCGAGGGTCAGGTCGATGTTCGAGATCGGCAGGTTCTTCGAACGGACCTGCGCGATCGTCCATTTGAGATCGGCGTCGAAGACCTGCATCGTCTTCACCGGAAGTTCGGCGTCGGGCATCACCCGCTCGGGCGCCGCACCGGTCGCGGCGGCAGCGGCGACCGCGCCCTTGGCGGCGACGATGTCGGGGTTGTAGCCGATGAACGGCGCGGCATCGATGATGTCGAGCTGCCTGGTCGCCAACACCGAATCGAGGTGGATGCGCTCGCCGTTGGTGACGGTAAGACGGCCCGCCAGGTCGGTCGCGCCCGCGGTGCCGGCGAGGTGGGTGAAGCGGTAGACCTCGCCCGATTTCACCAGCTGCGCGCGGACCTGGTAAGTGCGGGTCTGGGGGACGACGACGCCGATGATGCCGAGCAGCTCGGCCATGTTGCGGCCGCGTGCGCGGGTCTGCAACGGGACATTCTCGACATCGGCGATCGACGGCAACGTGCCGGTCACGTCGACGACGTTGTTGGCCGCCCAGGCGCGCGCAACCAGCTTGTTCTCGCGGCGGTTGACGGTCGCGTCGGGGGAGAGGAGCTGCGCGACGACGCGGAACGGCGTATCGCGCAAGGTGCCCGTGCCGCGGACGCCCACCGCCTTGCCGATGCGCGCGTCGGCCGAGCGGATGTCGTCGACCCGCAGGTCGGCGACGACGCGCATGCGCGGGTCGAGATAGTGGACTTTGGTGCCCTGCACGGTGGCGACGTCGACGCGTGGCAGCTCGAGCGGCTTGCCGCCCTTCTTGCCGCTGTCGAAGGTCCAGCAGTTGGCGCTGTGGTCGCGCAGCCATTCGAGGTCGACTGCACCGTTCTTGAGGTCGAGGCTGTAGAAATGGCGCTTGCCGAAGATCAGCGACAAAGGCGCGATCCGCGCATCGACATGATCGGCGGAGAAGAGGTTCGGCTTGGTGGCCCATGATGGATTGGAGACCGTGATCCCGTCGGCCAGAAACTTGATCCGCAGCGGCGCGAAATAGAGCTGGAAGTTGCCGCGGACGGTGACGGTGCGGCTGGTGAGGCGGCCGGCGATCGATTCGAACGGGTGCTTGAGGAAGCGGCCCTTGGTGATGAACAGGATCAGCCAGACGGCGAAGATCGTGCCGACCAGCCCGAGCAGGATATTGCGGGCAAGGCGCCACCGACTTTGCCTACGCGCGTCCGGTGGAGGCGCCACGGTACGCTGGGTCGCCATGTCCATGGTGAGGGAATCGCTTCGCGTGCCGTTTCGGTTCCGCATCGGTTGCATTCGGGGTGACTCGCCGCTAAGGGGCGCCGCTTCACCGAGCGATGCGCGTGAAGACGGCCCGGCCAACTGGGGCTGCCGCGGCTGTCCGATGCATCGCCGAACGCGAAAGGACCAAAATGCCCAAGCTCAAGACGAAGAGCGGCGTCAAGAAGCGCTTCAAGCTGACCGCGACCGGTCTCCTGAAGCACGGCGTCGCCGGCAAGCGCCACCGGCTGATCCATCACACCGGCAAGTACATCCGCCAGAACCGCGGCACCACCGTTTTGTCCAAGGCCGACACGGCCACGGTCAAGGCGTGGGCGCCCTACGGCCTGCGTTGAGGAGCTGAGAGATGGCACGCGTCAAGAGGGGTGTCACCACCCGCGCCAAGCACAAGAACATCCTGGAACAGGCCAAGGGCTACCGCGGCCGCCGCAAGAACACCATCCGCGTCGCGCGGCAGGCGGTCGAGAAGGCGGGGCAATACGCCTATCGCGACCGCAAGGTGAAGAAGCGGACGTTCCGCGGCCTGTGGATCCAGCGCATCAACGCCGGCGTCCGCGCCGAGGGCCTGACCTATTCGCAGTTCATGCACGGGCTGAAGCTCGCGGGGATCGAGCTCGACCGCAAGGTGCTGGCCGATATCGCGATGCACGAGGAAGCGGCGTTTACCGCGATCATCGCGCAGGCGAAGGCGGCTCTGCCCCAGGCCGCCTGAGCTTCCGACTGCTGCTTGCCCTTGACATTCCGCATTGCGGAAGCAAATAGGGAACGCGGCGCCAGCCAGCCTTATGGGCTTGCGTCCATTATTTAGGGGTCCCTGCGGGGACCCCTTTTTATTTTCGAGACCGTTTATGTTGCAGACCGCTGTTTTCGTAGACGCAGGCTATTTGCACGCCCAAGGCTCGGCGCTCCTTGCCGGAAGCACGCAGCGTCGGGAGCGGAACCGGCTCAATGTGCCGGCGGTGCTGGCCGATCTTATCGCGGAAGCGCGCGCAATCGAGCCGAACGCCCGGTTGCTGCGCATTTACTGGTACGATGGTGTGGCGCGCGGAGGTGCGCTGAGCGTCGAACAGCGGACGCTGGCTCAATCCGACAACGTCAAATGCCGTTTCGGAGTCATCAACAGCCGCGGCCAGCAGAAGGGCGTGGACTCGCTCATCGTCACGGACCTGATACAGCTCGCTCGTGAGAAGGCGTTCTCGGATGCCGTGATCCTGTCGGGCGACGAGGACATCCGCGTTGGGGTGCAGGTTGCCCAAACCTTTGGGATCAGGGTTCATCTTCTCGGCATCCATCCGGCCCGAGGCTCGCAGTCGCCCGACCTCTTGTTGGAAGCCGATACGACCCGCGAATGGGGTGCCGAAAAGGTTAGCGGCTGGCTGTCGGTTATCGGCGACGCGTCACCTGAGGCCATCGATGCGCCAATTGCGCTGCCCTCGCTTCGAGACATCGCAACGGAACGAGTAACGGTGCTGGGTGAAGCTGAAGCGGTGGCGCTGCACAGTTATGCGCAGCAGAACCGCGGCAAGCTTGCCGCCGACTTCGATCGTCCGGCGCTGGGCACGGCAAAACGGATTTTCGGCCGCGAACTCACGTTCGAGGAGCGGCGCGACTTCCGTATTCTTTTGCTCGAGGCGCTAACGGCGCGGATTGCCGTCGCCGCATCTGCGGAGCGATGACAACCATGACCGATCTGGACGACATGCGCGAACATATGCTGGCGGCGGTGGAGGCTGCGGCGGGGCTGGACGCGCTCGAAGCGGTGCGGGTGGAGGCGCTCGGCAAGCATGGGCGCATCACCCAGCTGCTCAAGACGCTCGGCGGCATGGCGGTGGACGAGCGTCAGGTCGAGGGGCCGCGCATCCAGGGGCTGCGCAGCGTGGTCGCGGACGCGATCGGCGCGCGCAAGGCGGTGCTGGAGCGGGCGGCGCTCGACCAGCGGCTGGCGAGCGAGACGCTCGACATGACGCTCCCGGCCGATGCGCCGCTTGCCGGCACGGTGCATCCGGTGAGCCAGGTGATGGACGAGCTGGCGGAGATTTTCGCGGACCTGGGCTTCGCGGTCGCGACCGGGCCGGAGATCGAGGACGATTGGCACAATTTCTCGGCGCTCAACATCCCCGAGAGTCATCCGGCGCGGGCGATGCATGATACGTTCTATTTCCCGGATGCGCCCGGCGGCGCGCGGAAGATGCTGCTGCGGACACATACGAGCCCGGTCCAGATCAGGACGATGCTGTCGCAAAAGCCGCCGATCCGGATCATCGCACCGGGCCGCACCTATCGTTCTGACAGCGATGCGACGCACACGCCGATGTTCCATCAGGTCGAGGGCCTCGTGATCGACAAGGGGATCACGCTCGGCCACCTCAAATGGACGCTGGAGACGTTCCTCAAGGCGTTCTTCGAGCGCGACGACGTCGTGCTGCGGCTGCGGCCGAGCTATTTTCCCTTCACCGAGCCGTCGGCGGAGGTCGATGTCGGCTACACGCTGGTCAAGGGCAAGCGCGTGATCGGCGGCTCCGAGGGGTGGATGGAGGTGCTCGGCTCGGGCATGGTCCACCCTCGGGTGATCGCCGCGTGCGGGCTCGATCCGCACGAATGGCAGGGCTTCGCCTTCGGCTGCGGGATCGACCGGCTGGCGATGCTCAAATACGGCATGGACGACCTGCGCGCCTTCTTCGACGGCGATATCCGCTGGCTGAAGCATTACGGCTTCTCGGCGCTCGACGTGCCGACGTTGAGCGGGGGAGTCGGGGCATGAAATTCACCCTCGGCTGGCTCAGGGAGCATCTGGAGACCGACGCTTCGCTCGACGCGATCGTCGAGGCGCTGACCCGCGTCGGGCTGGAGGTGGAGGGGGTCCACAATCCCGGCGAGACGCTGGCGCCTTTCAAGGTTGCGCGCGTGCTGAGCGCGGCGCCGCACCCGCAGGCGGACAAGTTGCAGGTGCTGTCTGTCGACGCGGGGGACGGGCCGATACAGGTGGTGTGCGGTGCGCCGAATGCGCGCGCGGGGCTGGTCGGCGTGTTCGGCGCGCCCGGCGCC
>CAXTNG010000032.1:0-10049 GCA_964245475.1 uncultured Sphingomonas sp.
AGGCGGGCACGGCTACCCTGGGCACTGATACCAATGCAGGCGATGGCTTACAAGTGTTTCTCGACGCGAGCAAGCTGCCCGCCGGCCCGCTGAAGCTCACCGCCACGGCGACCGGGCCGACCGGCACCATGCGCAGGCGGAGGTCCGAGCGCGGCGCCGGGGTGCGCTCGGGCAGCGCGGGGTCGATGCGGACGCCCGCCCACGAGCCTTCCCGCAGCACCGCGGCGAACAGGCGGAGCTGGCCGACGGTGCGGCCGCGCTCGCCTTCGAGCCGGACGCGCGGCAAGCCGCTCTCGGCCATCACGCGGACGATGAGGTCGTCGCCCAGATCGAGGATCGCGTCGGCGATCGCCTCCAGGAACTTCGCGCGCTCGTCGGGCGTGGTCTCGCGATAGGCGTCGAAGGCGGCGTCGGCCAATGCGCAGGCGCGCTCGACCTCCTGCGCACCGCCGGCGCCGAAGCCGGGCTCCAGTGGCTTGCCGGTCGCCGCCTCGACCGAGCGGATCTCGCCCTCGCCGCCGTGTACCGGCTCGCCGCCGATCAGCATCGTTCCGGTCAGCGCATCCATGATTTCATCCTTGCCAGTCAGTCGCCGGCGCATATGCGGCGCGGGCCGTCGCAAGGGAAGGCCGTGACCGATGTTCTTATCGGCTCGACCGTTGCCTTATCGGCGCACGTCCAGCCCGCCCGCCAGATAGGCGTCGATATCGGCCTGCCGGAACAGCGCGGCATCGCCCGGGAGGGAGTGCTTGAGGGCAGCGAGCGCGAGACCCGTCTCCGCGGCGCGGTCGATCCCCCAACCCGAGCGCAGCGCATGGAGCACTCCCGCGGCGAAGGCATCGCCGCCGCCGAGGCGGTCGACGATGCCGGCGATCGTCGCGTCCGCCGTCTGCGCGGCGCGGTCGCGCGCGTCGATGCGGGCAGACAGGCGGTTGACGTCGACGGTGTCGACCTGGCGCGCGGTGGAGGCGATCAGCTGGAGCCTGGGAAAAGCGGCGAAGGCGGCCTCGGCAGCGGCGCGCGCGCGATCGTTCCCTGTGAAGTCGCGGCCGAGCAGCAGCGCGATGTCGCGGTGATTGCCGAACAGCAGGTCCGCCTCGGCGACGATGCCGGTCAGGATCGCCCGCGGATCGCCGTCCCACTTCTCCCAGAGCTTGCCCCGCCAATTGCCGTCGAACGACACCGCGATCCCCCTGGCGCTCGCCGCCCGTGCGGCGGCAACCGCGGTCCTCGCGGGCACCGGGCCGAGCGCAGGCGTCACCCCCGATAGGTGCAGGCGGTCGACGCCGTCGAGCAGTGCGTCCCAGTCCCAGCTCTCGGTTGGCGCCTCGGCAAAGGCGGAGCCGGCGCGGTCGTAGAGCACTTCGGTCGCGCGTGCGCCGGCGCCGGCGGTCACGAAATAGAGGCCGAGGCGATCGCCGGCGTAGCGGATCGTGCTCGTGTCGATGCCGTGGCTGCGCAGCACGGCCACCAGCCCGCGCCCCAGGTCGTTGTCGGGCACCGCGGTCGCCATGCCGACGTCGTGGCCCAGCCGGGCGAGCGCGGTGGCGACGTTCGACTCCGCACCACCGATCCACAGGTCGAGCCTCGGCGTCTGCATCAGCAGCTCGCGGCCGGGCGGCGACAGGCGAAGCATGACCTCGCCGAACGCTAGCAACTTGCCCATGCCCGCTCTCCCCTGCTCGCTCGCCTCCTAACGCGCGCGCCGAGCGCCGTCGATCGCTCCGGCACCGAGGGCGGCGGGCGGTTCAGTCGATCCGCTTGATCAAGCGCTCGACGGAATCGTCTGCGGTCTGCTGCTTGGAGTCTTCGCCCTGAACCTCGCGCTCGAGCGCGGCGCGGATGGCGCAGATCTGCGCCTCGGTCATGTGCTCGATGCCGATGAACTCCTCACGCGCCTTGGGCATCGCGCGCAGCACCTCGTCGAGCTTCGCCTGGATCGCGGCACCATCGCGGTTCTGGCTGTTCTGGATGACGAACACGGCCATGAAGGTCACCACCGACGTCCCTGTGTTGACGATCAGCTGCCAGGTGTCGGACCAGTCGAAGATCACCCCGCTCGCCGCCCATAGCACCATCGAGAGCGCCGCGAGGACGAAGGCGTACGGGTGCCCACTCGCCGTCGCGCACTTCGTCGCCACCCGGCTGAAGAATTGTTCCATGGCCGCAACAACGGTTTGCTGCACCAATGGAGCCGTATCTTGATCGTGATCAATCCGATGGTCGCGAATTGACGCAGTGCAGCATTGGCGGCACTCTGTTGCCCTTGAGCATGAGGTGGTCGGTTGCGGATCGTCATCGTCGATGACAGCGGATTGCGGGCGACCGTGCTCGAGGACGGTCTGCGCGAGGCGGGGTATGACGACATCCACCTCGTGCCGCCGCGCGGCGCGTTCGTGGCGCGGATCGAGCGGATGGCCCCCGACGTGGTGCTGATCGACCTCGGCAACCCTAGCCGCGACACGCTCGAGGAGATGCTGACGGTCAGCCGCGCGCTAGCCAAGCCGATCGCGATGTTCGTCGACCAGTCCGACGACACGATGATCGGCGCGGCGATCGACGCGGGCGTGTCGGCCTATGTCGTCGACGGCCTGCGCAAGGAACGCGTGAAGCCGATCATCGATCTGGCGGTCCGCCGCTTCAACGCCTTCGCGCGGATGCAGACCGAGCTCAACGAGGCGCGCACCGAACTTGCCGACCGCAAGACGATCGACCGTGCCAAGGCGATCCTGATGTCGACACGCGGGCTGTCCGAGCCGGACGCCTATGCGGCGCTGCGCAAGGCGGCGATGAACGGGAACAAGAAGATCGTCGACGTGGCGGCGGCGCTGATCACCGCCAGCGACCTGTTGGGAGGGGGCGCATGACGCCGGTATCCGTCGCGTTCCTGGCGCTGTCCGACGCCGCGCCGCTGATCGTCGCGCGCGAGCGGGGGTTTGCGGAAGCCGAAGGGATCGACCTGACCCTAGTGCGCACGACGAGCTGGGCGACGCTGCGCGACCGGCTCGTCTACGGCCAGGTGCAGGCAGCGCACATGCTGGCGCCGCTTGCGGTCGCGGTGACGCTGGGGCTGAGCCAGCAGCCCGCCGCGCTCGCCGCGCCGTACAAGCTCAATGCCAACGGCAACATGGTCGTGATGTCGCCCGAGTTCGCCGCCGCGCTCGCCCCCGATCTCCGCCAGCGGCTCGACGACCCGCTCGGCACCGCCCACGACTTCGCCGCCGCGATCGGGCTTTACAGGCGCAAGCCGGTGATCGGCGTCGTCCACCGCTTTTCCTCCCACGCGCTGAGCCTGCGCTACTGGCTGGCGAGCGCGGGGATCGACCCCGACCGGGACGTGGTGCTCCGTGTCATGCCGCCGTCGCTGATGGTCGAGGCGATGCGCGCGGGCGAGAGCGACGGGTTCATCGCGGGCGAGCCCTGGGGCAGCGCTGCGGTGGAAGCCGGGCTGGCCGAGGCCGTGGCGATCGGCGAGCGAATCTGGCGGCGGGGGGTGGAGAAGGTCCTGACGTTCCGGGAGATATGGCTGGAGGACAATGCCGACGCCATCGACGCGCTGATCCGCGCGACCGCCGCGGCTGCGGCCTGGTGCGACGCTCCGGAGAACCGCGTCGCGCTGGCCGGGCTGCTCGCGAGAGGCGAGTATGTCGACCAGCCGGTATCGGTGATCGAACATGCGCTGAGCGGATCGATCGTGCCGCGTGCGGGCGAGGCGCCGCTGCCCTTTCCCGACTTCATGCTGTTCGCGCGCGAGGCGACCGGATTCCCGTGGCGCAGCCAGGCGTTGTGGATCTACTCGCAGCTGGTGCGCTGGCGCATGGTCGAGCGCTCGCCCGCTAACGAAGCGGCGGCGGCGGCGGTGTTCCGTCCCGACGTCTACCGCCGTGCGCTCGCCGGGAGCGCCCTGGCCATGCCCGGCGCGAGCATGAAGGTCGAGGGCGCGCTGACGGCGCCGTTACAGGTGGGAGCGCATGGCGGCGCGATCACGCTGGGACCGGACCAGTTCTTCGACGGACAGGTCTTCGATCCGGACAGGATGGGAGAGTATCTGGCTGGGTTCGCCGGGCGGATTTAGCCTGAGCGGTTCGAAAAACACGTCGTCACCCCGGACTTGTTCCGGCGTCCAGAGTTCCGCGGGCGCTGCGGCTAGAGCCTCTTGCGTCATTTCCTGCCGCACGCTGGACCCCGGTTCAGGGCCGGGGTGACGGAGTATTCCTCCTCTCGTATCCCCAACTCATTTTCTGCATTGCAACATGAGCCGAATCGGACGATAGTCCCGTCGACGCGCAACGAGGCGCGCCCGTTCGGACGATCGCCCCAGGGCTGGGGCCCGGATTGTCCTCCAAGATGAAGCAACAGAGCCGCTGGCCGGATGTCGCAAAACCGCGACCATCCGGAGAGCGGCTTTTTTCGTGTCCATCCCACACGGGAGTTACCTCATGGCAAGGGCATTTCTGGACGGCGCGAGCCCCGTCCCCTCGACCGCGAACGACAAGAGCTTCTGGCGAGCCGGCCACGCGCCGACGCTGATCGCCGCCTTTCTGTATTTCGATCTGGCCTTCATGGTCTGGGTGCTGCTCGGGCCGCTGGCGCCCGCGATCAGCAAGACGCTGATGCTGACCCCCGCCGAGAAGGGGCTGATGGTCGCGACCCCCACCCTCGCCGGCGCGCTGCTGCGCGTGGTCAACGGTCTGCTCGTCGACCGGATCGGGCCGAAGCGCTCGGGCGCGATCAGCCAGCTGATCGTGATCGGAGGGCTGCTCTCCGCCTGGTTGCTTGGTGTCGACAGCTTCGGCGGCACGCTGGCACTGGGCGTCATCCTTGGCTTCGCGGGCGCCAGCTTCGCCATCGCGCTGCCGCTCGCCAGCCGCTGGTACCCGGCGGAGCATCAGGGCAAGGCGATGGGCTTGGCCGGCATGGGCAATTCGGGCACCGTGCTCGCCGCGCTGTTCGCACCAACGCTCGCCAAGCTGTTCGGCTGGAACGCGGTGCTGGGCCTCGCCTGCATCCCGCTGGCGCTGGTCTTCGTCGCCTTCATGATCATGGCCAAGGACGCGCCCAACGCGCCGGCGCCGAAGCGGATGGTCGACTATTTCGTGCCGCTGAGATCGGCGGACGCCTGGTGGCTGATGAGCTTCTATTCGGTGACCTTCGGCGGCTTCGTCGGCCTTGCCGCCTCGCTGCCGATCTACTTCACCGACCGCTTCGGGCTCACCCCGGTGATTGCGGGCTATTGCACCGCCGCGTGCGTTTTCGCCGGCTCGCTGATCCGCCCGATGGGCGGCGCGCTCGCCGACGCGATCGGCGGGGTCAAGGCGTTGTCGATGGTGTTCGTCGTCGCGGCGGTCGCGCTCGCCTTCGTCGGCTACATGCCGACGGTCGCGTCGGCGCTGGCGTTCTTCGTGCTGGCGATGCTGGCGCTCGGCACCGGCAACGGCGCGGTGTTCCAACTCGTGCCGCAGCGCTTCCAGGCGGAGATCGGCGTGATGACCGGCCTCGTCGGCATGGCGGGCGGCATCGGCGGCTTCTACCTCGCCTCCTCGCTCGGCTTCGCCAAGCAGCTGACGGGAAGCTTCTCGCCGGGCTTCCTGATCTTCGCCGCGCTGGCGTTGGGCGCGCTCGCCGGGATCACCGCGGTGAAGAGCGGCTGGCGGCAGCGTTGGGGCACCGCGGCCCGGGTCTGAAGCATCAGCGAGGGCGGGCGCACGGACGCCCGCCCCGTTTTCAGGAGAGGAACCTTTCCCGAAGGGGGGATCCGATGAGATATCTGTTTGCGACGACTGCCGCGATCGCGGTCGCAGGGCCGGCTTGTGCCCAGACGATCAAGGTGACGCCGCTCGCCGATGCGTGCCTCCGCTACGAGCATGTCGAGCAGGATGGGCTCGCTCGCGATGCCGATGCACTCACCATTCGGGTGCGCGGCGGCGTGCAGGCGGCGCAGGGGCCGTGGAGCGCTTTGGTCGAAGCGCAAGGGACGCTGGCACCGGTCGACCACTATTATGATGGCCTGCACGGCGCCGCGACTCGGCCACTGGTCGGCGACCCGGAGAATGTCGCGCTATACCGCGCGCAGCTGCAGTACCGGACCAAACAGTTCGCGGTCATCGCCGGACGGCAGCGGATCGCGCTCGACGACGAGCGGTTCGTCGGCAACGTCGCCTTTCGCGACAATGCGCAGACGTTCGACGCCGTGCGTGCCGAGATCATGGCGGTGCCCAAGCTCAAGCTCAACGTGACCTATGCGTGGAGCGTCCGCACGATCTGGGGCATCGACGGCCGCGCGGCGCGGCAGCAGGCAGTCAGCGGCGACAATGTCTTCGCCAATCTGTCTTATGCGACGCCGATCGGCAATCTCGTCGGCTTCGCCTATCTCGTCGACCAGGATGAGGCGCCGGTGCAGGGCTTCCGGTTGTCGAGCCAAACGTATGGCGGGCGTCTTTCCGGATCGCGGACGCTGTCGAAGAAGGCGAAGCTTTCCTATCAGCTCAGCTACGCGCGCCAGACCGACTGGCACCGCAATCCCAATGATTACGGCGCCGATTACTACCTCGCAGACGCAACGTTAGGGGTCGGCGGGTGGTCCTTGAATGGCGGCTACGAGGTGCTCGGCGCTGACCGCGGCGTCGCGCTGACCAGCTTCCAAACGCCGCTGGCGACGCTGTTCAAATTCCAGGGCTGGGCCGACAAGTTCCTCACCACCCCGCCCAACGGCGTCCGCGACCTCTATGCAGGGGGCGGCTACGGCTGGAAGAAGGTGCTCGGCGCCGACGCGATCACCTTGACCGGCGCCTACCACCATTTCCGCAGCGACCGGCTGGGGCAGGACTATGGCGACGAGGTCGACCTGCTCGCCAGCGTCAAGGTAAAGCGAACCACCGTCTCGGCACGCTACGCGCACTACAAGGCCGACTCGTTCGCGACCGACACCAACAAGGCGTGGCTGCAATTGGACTGGACGTATTGACGGAATCGCTTGAGCAGACAGCAGAATTGCGATAATGCTGCACTGCAAGAGGCGATGCTGCCTCTACGAGACATAGCCGGCACGATCCAAGGACGGATCGCGACGGTTCAGATGATGGCAAGGCCGCCATCCAGGCCCTGGTTCACACCGAGGTCCGGATGGCGGCCTTTTCGTTTTGGAGCATACGCCTATGAACATGCAGACGAAGCTGGGGCTCGGCGAAGGCACGCAGGACGTCCCTGACCCGCGCGAGCATCTGGTGGTGATCGGCAACGGCATGGCCGGCTGCCGCGCCGTCGAAGAGCTGCTGGCGCGCGACCCCGATGCGTTCCGCGTTACCATCTTCGGCGCCGAAAGCCTGGTGAACTACAACCGGATCATGCTGTCGCCGGTGCTGGCGGGCGAGAAGTCGTTCGACCAGATCATCATCAACGACCACAATTGGTACGAAGGCAACGGCATCCGCCTGATCACGGGCGACCCAGTCGTCGCGATCGACCGCGAGAATCGCACCGTCCGCTCCGAAGCCGGAGTCGAGGTCGGCTATGACAAATTGCTGATCGCGACCGGCTCCGATCCGTTCATCATCCCGGTGCCGGGCAAGGATCTGCCCGGCGTGATCACCTTCCGCGACATGACGGACGTCGACCACATGCTGGTCGCCGCGGAGAAAGGCGGCGACGCGGTCGTGATCGGCGGCGGGCTGCTCGGCCTGGAGGCTGCGCACGGACTCACCCTGCGTGGCATGAAGGTGACGGTGCTGCACATCATGCCGACGCTGATGGAGCGGCAATTGGACGAGGCGGCAGGCTGGCTGCTCAAGACGGAACTCGAACGCCGCGGCCAGACGGTGCTGACCGGCGCCGACACCCAGGAAATCTACGGCGACGGCCATGTCGAAGGTGTCCGCCTGAAGGACGGCCGCGAGATACCGGCGAGCCTCGTCGTGATGGCGGTGGGCATCCGCCCGTCGACCGCGCTCGCCCGCGAGGCGGGGCTGGAGGTCGGCCGCGGGATCAAGGTCGACGACCATATGGTCACCAGTGATCCGGACATCCTCGCGGTCGGCGAATGCGTCGAGCATGACGGCAACGTTTACGGGCTGGTCGCGCCGCTGTGGGACATGTGCCGCAGCCTGGCGGATGGGCTGGTCGAGCAGCACAGCGGCTACAAGGGCTCGGTCACCTCGACCAAGCTCAAGGTGTCGGGGATCGACGTCTTCTCGGCAGGCGATTTCTCCGGCGGCAACGGCGCGGAAGACATTGTGCTTCGCGACGCCAGCCGCGGCGTCTACAAGCGTGTCGTCGTCAAGGACGACCGGATCGTCGGCGCGGTGCTCTACGGCGACACCGCGGACGGCAATTGGTATTTCGACCTCCTCAGGAAGCAGGAGGACGTGTCCCAGATCAGGGACATGCTGATCTTCGGCCAGGCCTTTGCCTCCGGAGGGGGGCAGGCGGACCCTAAGGCAGCCGTTGCGGCGCTCTCGGACGATACCGAGATCTGCGGCTGCAACGGCGTTTCCAAGGCAAAGGTCTGCCACGCGATCGTCGGCGGCGCGGTTAGCCTTGATGCGGTGCGATCGACCTGCAAGGCGTCGGCGAGCTGCGGATCGTGCACCGGCATCGTCGAGCAGTTGCTCGCGATCACGCTCGGTGCCGATTACGGCGGCGAGCGGACGGTCAAGACCTTGTGCAAATGCACCAGCTTCGGCCACGACGACGTCCGCCGCGAGATCGTCGCACAGCACATGCGCTCGATCCCCGAGGTGATGCAGAAGCTGCACTGGTCGACCCCCGACGGTTGCTCGGCGTGTCGCCCGGCGCTCAACTACTACCTGCTCTGCGCGCTACCTGGCGAATATATCGACGACCAGCAGAGTCGCTTCGTCAACGAGCGGATGCATGCCAACATCCAGAAGGACGGCACCTATTCGGTCGTGCCGCGGATGTGGGGCGGCCTCACCAACCCGCGCGAGCTGCGCGCGATCGCCGACGTCGTCGAGAAGTTCAACGCGCCGATGGTCAAGGTCACCGGCGGCCAGAGGCTCGACATCTTCGGCATCAGGAAGGAGGACCTGCCCGCGGTCTGGTCCGATCTCAACGCCGCGGGCATGGTCTCGGGCCACGCCTACGGCAAGTCGCTGCGCACGGTGAAGACCTGCGTGGGCTCGGACTGGTGCCGCTTCGGCACGCAGGATTCGACCGGCCTGGGCGTCAAGATCGAGCAGATGACCTGGGGATCGTGGATGCCCCATAAGTTCAAGATCGCAGTCAGCGGCTGCCCGCGCAACTGCGCCGAGGCGACGATCAAGGACTTCGGCATCGTCTGCGTCGACAGCGGTTACGAGCTCCACGTCGGCGGCAACGGCGGCATCCACGTCCGCGTTACCGACCTCCTGTACAAGGTGGCGACCGAGCACGAGGCGATGGACGCGTGCGCCGCGTTCATCCAGCTCTACCGCGAGGAGGCGCGCTACCTGGAGCGCACCGCGCCGTGGATCGAGCGGGTGGGCCTAGACCATATCAAGAGCAGACTGCTCGACGATCCCGACGCGATCGCCGCCTACGCCGCGCGCTTCCGCTTCTCGCAGCGCTTCATGCAGGACGATCCCTGGGCGGCGCGCGTCAAGGGCGCCGACCGCGAGCAGCACGCGCCGATGGCGGCGTTCCAGCCTGCGGTCATGGAGAAAGTGGCATGACCGGCGAGTGGCTCGACATCGGCTGGGTCGACGAGATCCCGGTCCGCGGCGCGCGCACGGTGACCTTGCCGGGCAACGAGGAGATCGCGGTGTTCCGCACCGGCGACGGCAAGGTGTTCGCGCTGGTCAACCGTTGCCCGCACAAGGGCGGGCGCCTGTCGCAGGGCATCGTCCACGGTCATGCGGTGACCTGCCCGCTCCACAATTGGACCATCGCGCTGGCGAGCGGCGAGGCGCAGGGATCGGACAAGGGCTGCACGCCGGTGATCCCGGTCAAGGTCAGCGGCAACCGCGTCCTGATCTGCCGCGCCTCGGCACTGAAGGCGGCGGCGTGATTATCCTCCCCGGAACGGGGAGGGGGACCGCTCGCGGAGCGAGTGGTGG
>CAXTNG010000032.1:10059-14321 GCA_964245475.1 uncultured Sphingomonas sp.
CCTCCACCATGCTTCGCATGGTCCCCCTCCCCGTCCCGGGGAGGACAGATGAGCATCAAGACCACCTGCCCCTATTGCGGCGTCGGCTGCGGCATCGTCGCGACTCGCACGGACGAGCGCGGGATGACGATCGCGGGCGATCCGGAGCACCCCGCCAACCGCGGCCGGCTCTGCTCCAAGGGCACGCACCTTGGTGAGACGGTGGGGTTCGAAGGCCGCCTGCTCCACCCCATGATCGGCCACCGACGCGCCTCCTGGGACAGAGCGCTCGACCTCGTCGCGCGCCGGTTCAAGAACGCCATCGCGCAGCATGGCCCGGACAGCGTCACCTTCTACGTCTCCGGACAGCTGCTGACCGAGGATTATTATGTCGCCAACAAGCTGATGAAAGGCTTCATCGGCTCGGGCAACATCGACACTAACTCGCGGCTGTGCATGTCGAGCGCGGTCGCCGGCCATATGCGCGCGTTCGGCGAGGACGTGGTGCCCGCCGACTACGACGACCTCGACGCCGCCGACCTGATCGTGCTGGTCGGGTCGAACACCGCCTGGTGCCACCCGGTCGTCTACCAGCGCATCCGCGCGCGCTGCGATGCCGGCGCGAAGCTGGTGGTGATCGACCCGCGGCGTACCGAGACCGCCGACGAAGCCGACCTGCACCTTGCGATCCGGCCGGGCACCGACGTCCAGCTGTTCAGCGGCCTGCTCGCCTGGTGCCGCGACGCGGGCGCGGTCGACCACGATTATCTGGCGGCGCATGTCGCGACGCCCGAAGGCTTTTGGGACGGGGTTGGAGAGGGGAGCGACCTGTGGTCGACGGCGCGCATCTGCGACGTGCCGGCGTCAGACCTCAGGCGCTTCTTCGAGCTGTTCGCGGCCACGCCGCGGACGGTCACGATGTTCAGCCAGGGAATCAATCAGTCGGTCCGCGGCACCGATCAGGTCAATGCGATCGTCAACGTCCACCTCGCCACCGGCCGCATCGGCAAGTCGGGCGCCGCCCCCTTCTCGATCACCGGCCAGCCCAACGCGATGGGGGGCCGTGAGGTCGGCGGGCTCGCCTCGACGCTCGCCGCGCATATGGGCTTCGAGCCCGAGAACGTCGCGCGGGTACGGCGTTTCTGGGCGGCGGAGCGGATGGCGACCAAGCCCGGGCTGAAGGCGGTCGACCTGTTTCGTGCGGTCGGCGAGGGGCGCATCAAGGCGCTATGGATCATGGCGACCAACCCCGCCGTATCGCTCCCCGACGCGGCCAAGGTTCGCGCGGCGCTCGCCGCCTGCCCGTTCGTCGTCGTCTCGGACGTGATGGAGACCACCGACACGTCGGTCCACGCGCACGTCCGCCTGCCCGCCGCCGCCTGGGGCGAGAAGGACGGTACCGTTACCAATTCGGAACGGCGGGTGAGCCGCCAGCGTGCCATCCTGCCGCTTCCCGGCGAAGCGAAGCCCGACTGGTGGATCGTCAAGGAGGTCGCGCGGCGGATGGGCTGGGGCGGCGCCTTCGCCTATGACCATCCCGCCGACATCTGGCGCGAGCATGCGCGGTTGACCGCGTATCAGAACGACGGCGCGCGGGTATTGAACCTGAAGGCGCACGTCGGCATCGGCAATGCGGCCTATGACGCGATGGCACCGTTCCAATGGGGCGGGACGCCGTTCGCCGACGGGCGCTTCCCGACGCCGGACGGGCGCGCGCGGCTCGTGCCCGTCGTGCAGAAGCCTGTCGCGGCGCCGCTCGCCGCCTGGCCGATGACGCTCAACACCGGCCGCTACCGCGACCAATGGCACACGATGACGCGCACCGGCCTTTCCCCCAAGCTCGCCCGCCACCGCGAGGAGCCGCTGGTCGAGGTGCATCCCGCGGACGCGCAGGCGTTGGGCCTGGTCGATAGCGGCCTCGCGCGCGTCGCGACGCCGCAGGGCGACAGCCTGTTTCGTGTGACCATCGTCGACAGCCAGCGCCCCGGCGAGCTGTTCACCCCGATCCACTGGACCGACCAGCAGGCGACCGGCGGGCGCACCGGCCTGCTCCCCCGCCCGCTCACCGACCCGCATTCGGGCCAGCCGGGGTTCAAGGAGACGCCCGCGCGGATCGAGGCGGTCGCGACCGAGTGGCGCGGCTTCCTGATCGTCCACGGCGAGAGCGAATCGCCGAAGTGCCTGTGGGCGACCAAGGTGACCGTCGCCGGTGGCGCTTTGTGGGAGATCGCTGGCAACGGCGACCCCGCGCGGCTGGAGCGCGCGCTGCCCAAGGGCGAGCGCATCGAGGCGGTCGACCACGCCCGCGGCACCCGCCGGGTCGCCATCGTGCGCGACGGCAAGCTCGCCGCCGTCCTGTTCGTCACCCGCACCGGCGAGTTGCCCTCACGCGACTGGCTGATCGGCCAGCTCGGCGAAGCGCAGGGCCCCGCCGTCCTCGCCGGCCGCGCTCCCGGCGCGCAGGTCGACCGCGGCGCGATCGTCTGCGTCTGCTTCGACGTGGGGGTGAAGACCATCGTGTCGGCGATCCGCAGCCAGGGCCTGGCCGATGTCGCCGCCATCGGCGCGGCGCTGGGCGCCGGCACCAATTGCGGCTCCTGCCGCCCCGCGCTGGCGCGGCTCATCGGCGGAACCAGGGACGTGGCCAATGGATAGCTTTCACCCGGGCATTGTGTGGCTCGTCGGCGCAGGGCCGGGCGATCCCGACTTGCTCACCCGCAAGGCCGAGCGGCTGCTCGCGGCAGCCGACATCGTGTTCTACGACGCGCTGGTCGGTCCCGGCATCGTCGCGCTCGCGCCGCAGGCGGAGCTCGTCGGCGTCGGCAAGCGCTCCGGCCGGCATTCGAAGGATCAGCGCTCCATCAACGACCTGATCGTCGAGGCCGCGCTCGCAGGGCGGCGCGTGGTCCGCCTCAAGGGCGGCGACCCGTCGATCTTCGGCCGTTCGACCGAGGAGATCCATGCCTGCGCCGCGCGCGGCGTGCCCGTGCGCATCTGCCCCGGCATCACCGCCGCCAGCGCGGCGGCGGCGAGCGGGGTCGCGTCGCTTACGCTACGCGGGCTCGCGCGCAAGCTCATCTTCGTCACCGCGCACGCCCGTGCCGGCGAGACGCTCAATCACGACTGGGCGACCCTCGCCAAGGGCGATGCGACCCTCGCCATCTACATGGGCCGGGTCGCCGCGCCCGAGATCGGCCGCGGGCTGATCGCCGCCGGCGCCAGCCCCGACACGCCGGTGATGATCGCGGTCGACGTGTCGCTTCCGACCGAACGGATCATCCGCGGCCGGCTCGACGCGCTCGCCTTCCTTGTGCAGGCGATCGGCCATGACGACCCGACGCTGCTGCTCGTCGGCGAAGCGGTTGCGGGAACGCCCGGCGCCGCACGGCAGGCGCAGAGCCTGGTCGGACACGCCGTCGACGCCTGACGCTACATCTCCCCGCGCGCGCGGCGGATGGCATACCATTTCCGGACATTGGCATTGTGCTCGGCGAGCGTGTTGGCGAACACATGCCCGCCGGTGCCGTCCGCGACGAAGTAGAGCGCGCTCGACCGCTCGGGGTTGAGCACGGCGTCGATGCTCGCGCGACCCGGATTGGCGATCGGCCCGGCGGGCAGCCCCGGCGAGGCATAGGTGTTGTAGCCGTTCTTGGCGTGCAGCTCGGAGCGGAGGATGCGGCGGCCGAGCGGACGGCCCTTGGTGATCGGATAGATCACCGTCGGGTCCGCCTGCAGCGGCATGCCGGTACGCAGCCGGTTGCCGTAGACGGCCGCGACCATCCGCCGCTCGGACGGCTTGCCGGTCTCCTTCTCGACGATCGACGCGAGGATGACCGCCTGCTCGGGCGTCTTCACCGCGATGCCGGGCTTCCGCTTGGCCCAGGCGGCGGCGAGGTAATCGCGCATCGCCTTCTGCATCCGCGCGACGACGCTCGCTCGCGTGTCTTCGCGCTGGAAGGCATAGCTGTCGGGCAATACGGAGCCTTCCGCGGGCACCGGCACTGTGCCGGTCAGCCCATCGGCGTGCGCGAGAGCGTCGTGGACCAGCACGGAGGGGTAACCTTCCGGAACCACCACCAGCCGCTGGAAGGTCCTGCCGCCCTGAAGCATCCGCAGCAGGTCGGCGGCGCTGGTATGCGCCGGCACGCGGTACTCGCCCGCCTTGATCGGCTCGCCCGATCCGAACACCCGCGCCATCAGCCGGAAGCGGCCGGCCGAGCGGATCGCGCCTTCCCTCTCCAGCTGAGTCGCAGCCGAGGCGAGGCTGGCGCCCTGCGGCACCA
>CAXTNG010000032.1:14331-18587 GCA_964245475.1 uncultured Sphingomonas sp.
GGAAGAGCGCCGCCGCGCCTGCGAGAACGAGCAGCAGGCCGAAGCAGCCGAGCTTACGCATGGCCGAGGCTCAGACCGCCTTCATCACCAGCGACGCATTGGTGCCGCCGAAGCCGAAGCTGTTGTTGAGCACCGCGCGCACCTGCCTCTTCTTGGCGGTGTGCGGCACCAGATCGACCCCAGCGCAATTGTCGCTCGGATTATCGAGGTTGAGCGTCGGCGGCACCACTTGGTCGCGCATCGCCAGGATGCAGAAGATGCTCTCCACCGCGCCCGCGCCGCCGAGCAGGTGACCGATCGCCGATTTGGTCGAGCTCATCGACATGCCGCCCAGCGCATCACCGAACAGCCGCCGGACCGCGCCCAGCTCCAGCTCGTCGCCGAGCGGGGTCGAGGTGCCGTGCGCGTTGACATAGTCGATGTCATCGAGGCTCAGCCCCGATTTCCTCATCGCCATCTCCATCGCGCGGAACGCGCCCGAGCCCTCCGGATGCGGCGCCGTGACGTGATAGGCGTCACCCGACAGGCCGTAGCCGATCACCTCGGCGTAGATCTTGGCGCCGCGCGCCTTGGCCCGCTCATATTCCTCGAGACAGACGACCCCCGCGCCTTCGCCCATGACGAAGCCGTCGCGGTCCTTGTCATAGGGCCGGCTGCCCCGCTCAGGCGCGTCGCGGAAGCCGGTCGACAGCGCGCGCGCCTGGCCGAAGCCGGCGATCCCGATCGGGCAGATCGCGCTCTCCGCGCCGCCTGCGAGCATCACGTCGGCATCGTCCATCGCGATCATCCGCGCCGCGTCGCCGATCGAATGCGCGCCCGTCGAGCAAGCGGTGACGACCGCATGGTTCGGGCCCATCAGCCCGTATTTGATGCTGACCTGGCCCGAGATCAGGTTGATCAGGCGTCCGTGGACGAAGTGCGGGCTGACCCGCTTCGGACCCTTGGCGGCGAGGATCAGCGACTCGCTCTCGATCCCCGGCAGCCCGCCGATGCCAGAACCGATCGAGCAGCCGGCGCGGACGCGTTCGGCCTCGCTCATGTCGGTCAGGCCGGCATCCTCCAGCGCCTGCCCCGCCGCGTCGATGCCGAAGATGATGAACAGGTCGACCTGCCGCTGGATCTTGTGATCCACGCGCTTCGACGCGTCGAAGCCATAAGGGTGATCGTGCGCCTTTACCTCGCACGCGTAGTTGCTGTGGAAGTCGGTCGCGTCAAAGCGCGTGATCGTCGCTGCGCCGGATTTCGATGCCAAGATGTTGGCCCAGGCGGTCTCCACATCCGCGCCGAGCGGAGTGACCAGGCCAAGACCGGTGACGACGACACGCCGCATTGCATTCTCCAGCTTCACAAAACGAAACGGCTCCCGGCCGGGTATCCGGGCGGGAGCCGCTCAAATCCAGCCCGACTGGGCGAAAGGCTGTTAAGCCTTGTGCTCGTCGATATACGTGATCGCGTCCTTGACGGTCGTGATCTTCTCCGCAGCGTCGTCGGGGATTTCGACGCCGAACTCTTCCTCGAACGCCATCACCAGCTCGACGATGTCGAGGCTGTCGGCACCCAGATCGTCGATGAAGCTGGCCTCCTCGGTGACCTTGTCGGCCTCGACGCCGAGATGCTCGACGACGATCTTCTTCACGCGGTCGGCGGTCTCGCTCATGTAACGTCCCTCTTCGTCGTTGGGGGGTTGGGTAGTTCCTGAACGCACCTAGAACGGGCCTAGTGCCGTGGCAAGCCTACAGCATGGCCATTCCGCCGTTGACGTGGAGCGTCTGTCCGGTGACGTAGCCCGCTTCGCGCGACGCCAGATACACCACCGCCGCGCCGATGTCCGCGCCGTCGCCCAGGTCGCCAGCCGGGATACGCCCGAGCAGCGCCGTCTTCTGCGCTTCGGGGAGCACATCGGTCATCGCCGAGCGAATGAAGCCGGGCGCGACGCAATTGACGGTGATGCCGCGGCTGGCCAGCTCCTGCGCGAGCGCCTTGGACATGCCGACCAGCCCCGCCTTGGACGCGGCATAGTTCGCCTGGCCCGGGTTGCCGGTCGCGCCGACCACCGAGGTGATCGAGACGATCCGCCCGAACCGCGCCTTCATCATCGGCCTGGCCGCCGCCCGACACAGCCGGAACGCCGCCTCCAGATTGACGCGGATCACGTCGGACCATTCCTCGTCCTTCATCCGCATCGCGAGGTTGTCGCGGGTGACCCCGGCGTTGTTGACCAGGATATCGAGCTTGCCGAGTGCGGCCACCGCCTGCGGGACCAGCGCATCCACCGCTGCCCCGTCCGACAGGTTGCACGGCAGCGCCACATGATCGCCGCCGAGGCTTGCGCGAAAGCCCTCCAGCTTCTCGGCATTGGACCCCGACACCGCCAGCCGCGCCCCCTGCCCCGCCAAAGCCTGCGCGATCGCCGACCCGATCCCGCCGGAGGCGCCAGTGACGAGCGCAGTCATGCCTGAAAGGTCGAACATTGGTGTCTCCGGTTCAGTTTGGTTCGCGCAGAGGCGCGGAGGGCGCAGAGGGGTTGTGGTTGTTGACCAGCCGGCGTACGCCTTCCTTTAGCGTTTCGCCGCCGAAGTTGATAAGCAGCCCGACGGGCTGCTTGGTCAATCTGAGATAGGTTAGAACCTGCTTTGCATGCACAGGCAGCAGCTTCTCGACGGATTTGATCTCAACAATCAGCCGGCGGTCCACAAGTAGGTCTATGCGAAATGCGCCCTCAAGCCGCAGACCTTCAAACTCGATATCAATGCCGCGCTGCCGCTCGACTGGATAGCCCATGCTGCCCAGTCGGGCAGCAAGAACAGCTTCATAGACGCTTTCGAGCAATCCGGGTCCGAGTTCCCGATGCAGCCGCAGAGCAACATCGAGCACATCGCCACTCACCCGGTCGATGTCATGCATTCTCTCTGCGTCCTCCTTCTCTCTGCGTCCTCTGCGCCTCTGCGCGAACCTAAATCCGCTTCACCAAAGCCTCCAAGTCGCCCATTGTCGCTACGCTCACCACCTCCACCTCTGGCGCGATGCGTTTGACCATTGGGCCGAGCACCTTGCCGCCGAACTCGACGAATTCGGTCACTCCCGCCTCGACCATCGCCAGCACCGACTCGCGCCAGCGGACCATGCCGGTCACCTGCGCCACCAGCGCCGCGCGGATCATGCCGGCGTCGGCGATCGCCACCGCGTCGACGTTGCAGTAGAGCGGCACCAGCGGCCCGCGCAGGTCGGCCTCGGCGAGCGCCGCGTCCATCGCGTCGGCGGCAGGCTGCATCAGCCCGCAATGGAACGGGGCAGAGACCGGCAGCAGCACCGCGCGCTTGGCGCCCAGCTCCTTCGCCAGCGTCACCGCGCGCTCGATCGCGAGACGGTGGCCGGAGATCACCACCTGCGACGGGTCGTTGTCGTTGGCGACGGTGCACATGAGCTCGCCGCCGCCTTCCGCCAGGATCGAATCCACCGCCGCGCCGGCGATCAGCTGCGCCTTCTCCAGGTCCGCGCCGAGCAGCGCCGCCATCGCGCCCTCGCCGACCGGCACCGCCGCCTGCATCGCCTGCCCGCGCAGCTTGAGCAGCCGTGCCGTCGTCGCAAGGTCCAGCGCATCCGCAGCGCACAAGGCCGTATATTCCCCCAGCGAGTGCCCCGCAACGAAATCGGCCTTGTCCGCCAGCCTGATACCCCCCTCCTTCTCCAGCACGCGCAGCGTCGCGATCGCGTTCGCCATGATCGCCGGCTGCGCATTCTCGGTCAGGGTGAGGTCGTCAGCCGGCCCCTCGCGCATGATCCGCGACAGCGTCTGCCCGAGCGCGTCGTCGACCTCCTCGAACACCGCGCGCGCCGCCGCGCTCGCCTCGCCGAGCACCGCGCCCATGCCGACCGCCTGGCTGCCCTGCCCCGGAAAGATGAACGCGCGCATGATCCAAGCTCCTCTCGTCAGGCCGCCGCGGGTAAGCGCCCGGCGCCCTCTCGACAAGCGCCGCATTCTTCGGCATAGGCGCGCTGCACGCAGCGGCAGGTTCGCCTTCCGCTGCGCTGTTGCATGGACGACAGCCGGAGGGGCATGGCACGGGGCCATGCCAGCGATCGGCCAAGATAAGGAAGACCCATGGCTCTATACGAGCATGTGTTCCTTGCGCGCCAGGATTTGGCACAGGCGCAAGTGGACGCGCTGGCGGAAGCCGCCACCAAGATCGTCGAGGACGGCCAGGGCAAGGTCGTCAAGACCGAGACCTGGGGCCTGCGCTCGATCGCCTATCGCA